>JAHIKR010000172.1 GCA_018897415.1 Pseudomonadota bacterium | reverse complement strand
GCGAAGCACGCCCATTTTATAAGATTGGTCGAAACAATGACAAAAGCACAAATGCTCCAATGACAAAAACCACCGGTTTCCAATTACTTAGTTTTGGTCATTTTTTAATTTGGTATTCGAATTTGTTTCGAGTTTCGGATTTCGACCTGCCCGCAATGCCTGTGCTGGGATTCATCGCGGTCACGAAAAGTATACACTATGCCCAGATTATTATTCTGTCCATGATCATGTTGCATGGCAGGCGGGTATTCGAATTTTGTCTGAACATGACTTTCCGTTCAGGCTCTATTTATATACCTTGTTTATTACAGAAGCCATATACCCTGCGCCAAATCCATTATCTATATTCACAACAGCAATATTTGAACTGCAACTGTTTAACATGGCAAAAAGAGCTGTCAGGCCGCCAAGATTTACACCATAACCTATGCTTGTTGGAACCGCTATAACCGGCCTGCTGACCATGCCTGCAACAACGCTTGGAAGAGCCCCCTCCATACCAGCGACAACTACAAGTACAGTTGCTTTATCTATCAATTCTTTATGATCAAATAACCTGTGGATGCCTGCAACGCCGACATCAAAAATTGATTCAACATTGTTCCCCATGTACTTTGCTGTAAGATAAGCTTCTTTTGCAACAGGTATGTCTGATGTGCCGGCTGAAAGGATAAGAATAGTTCCCTTTCCCTGATTTAGTACTTCATGTTTTTTCCATACAGCCATGTTAGCATCTTCGTGATATTCGATATCCGGGAAACGCGAAATCACTTTTTCTGCATTTTGTTTATTAATACGAGTAATTAATACAATGTGTTCCTGAAGCATCATCTTTTCCAATATACCAATAATCTGGTCAGAAGTTTTTCCCTGTCCGAATATAACTTCAGGAAATCCCTTGCGCAGGGAGCGGTGATGGTCTATATGTGCATATTCAATGTCCTCAAATGACAGATTTTTAAGAGACTCTACTGCATCAGAAACACTTGTCTTTCCTGATGCAACTGAACGAAGGAGTTGGTTTAATGACTCTATGTTCATATGGTTGATCCTCATTTTTTCTGGATTCCCGCCTTCGCGGGAATGACGAGAAATAAAACACCACGTCAAAGCATAGTCATTCCCGCGAAGGCGGGAATCCAGAAGTCAATAAGCGTTTATTGAGATATTACGATAAGATCATACCTGCCTGTGCGTGTCCGCACGCAGGCAATTGTTTTAAAGATGAATTCCATTATTCCATCATTCCAGATTCAATACCTGATACAGGATCAATATGCAAGTTGTATGGTTTGAGACTTCAGGTTTTGAAGTGGCCGATATTTGACCGCTTATGGCTGCCTCTGGCCGATAATCGGCCAAATCGGATAAACTATTTCATTTCTTTAATACCCGGCGAATGCAATAAGTAAGCTCTTTTATTTATTATTCCAATATGTTATATTAATTCTTGGTTTCATGCTCCTCTTTTGGCCCGTTATTTGCCTATTTAATAATATTTCAGCCACAAAGCCACCAACCTGCCTGCCGGCAGGGAATATTGGTCGAGTAGTCGAGTGGGAAAATGGTCGAGTGGATATATTTTTAAAAGGTTACACCAAATGGAGACACATGTTATTTTACCTGGAGAAATAGAGGTTACAGATAATCCTTCAATTGAACTTAGGACTTGTGTGGGTTCATGTGTTGCTGTCGCCATGTATGATCATCAAGTTAGAATCGGCGGATTAGCTCATATTATGTTACCCCAGGCAAGTGATAAAAAAGAAAAAGCCAGGCCAGCTCTATATGCCAGGTCCGGCATACCGTTATTATTAAATAAAATGATAAAGTCAGGAGCCTCAAAAGACAGGATTGTTGCGGCAGTTGCAGGGGGAAGCCTTATCTTAACAGACAGAAAACTCGGTGTTGAGTTGAACATCGGAAGAAGAAATATCAACATAGTCCAGCAGGTTATTAGTTCTCTCGGAATACCGATTGTAAGACAGGATACTGGCGGATATTTCGGAAGGGTATTAAAACTGAATCTTGAAGATGGTTTGATCGATATCAGAGAAGTAAAAGAGAAGAAACAAAAAGACACGGAATCAGAAATAGTCGGTGATATTAAATTAGAAGATTTTAAGAATAGAATTGATAAACTGAAACCTGTCCCGGACATAGCCCGCATGATAATATCAAGAATAAAATATTCCGGAACCAGCTCATATGATTTGGAAAAATATATCATAAAAGATCCGGCGCTTACTGCAAATGTATTAAAGCTGTGCAATTCGCTTGACTATGGTTTTCAGAAACAGATTCATAGTATCAGGAGAGCCGGTGAGCTATT
Organism: Pseudomonadota bacterium; assembly: GCA_018897415.1. Lineage (GTDB taxonomy): Bacteria > Desulfobacterota > Desulfobacteria > Desulfobacterales > ETH-SRB1 > B13-G4. The sequence continues at coordinate 3,534 of JAHIKR010000172.1, read as the reverse complement.
AAACCCGGAGACATTTAAAAACATTGTTTTGGATGCATCCGGTTACAATCTTTACGAGGATACAATCAATGGATACTCCTTAGAGAATAAGGAAATGTTAAACCATTCTCTCTGCTGTGCTAAAGTTGCAAGACTGATTTCTCAGGAGAAAAAAATTAATAACCCTGATGTTATTTTTACGGCTGGATTGCTTCACGACATTGGCAAAGTTATCCTGGATCAGTATTTTTTTGAAAAATTTAACCTGATTATGGACAAGATTATAAACGAAGACATGCAGTTTATAGATGCTGAAAATGAGATTTTGGGATATAACCACGCTCAGGTTGGAGAAATCGTAGCTATGGAGTGGAACCTTCCGGGAATTCTGGTTGAATCTATTTCATTACACCACCAGCCCGAAAAAACAAAAGGAAATCCTGAGGTTGTTTCAATAATACACATTGCCGATTGTATATGTTCAATGATCGGGTATGGGGGCGGGGCAAATATCGTAGCTAACCAGATTAACAGGTCTGCGATTTCATGCATTAATTTACAAAGCGATGATGTTGACAAAATCATCGAAAAGCTGCCGGAAGTGCTCAACTTAGGCTGAACCATGATGAATCACCAGTTTAATGACAGCAAATATCTTGAATTAATCTTTAAGGGATTACATGAGAAATATGGAGTTGATTTCTCTTTATACCGCGAAAGCACCATTAAACGGCGTTTGGCCAGGAGGATGGCAGCAACGGATTCTGATAATTACCTTGACTATTTTTATACTCTTGAAAAAGAGCCCGGGGAATATGAAAATCTTTTAAGAACTCTTACCATAAAAGTCAGTCGCTTTTTCAGAAACCAGCATCTGTTTCAAACATTGTATGACGATATATTCCCGGACATAATAAATGCGAAAATAATTAATAATGACAATACGCTCCGTATATGGGGAGCAGGTTGCGCCTTTGGTGAAGAAATCTATTCGGTAACCATTACTCTATTAGAATATTTAAAGAAGAAAAGAAAAAGTATTGATGATTATGACATATCAATATTCGGTACAGATATAGACGGACAAGCTCTGAATAAAGCAAAGCTCGGGATTTATGACAAAGATGCTGTCAAAGATGTAAAAAAAGAGATTTTAGATAAATATTTTATAAGAAGGGGAGATCTCTTTCAGTTAATTGATTCCATTAAAAATCTTGTATATTTCACCAGAGATGATCTTACCTCAGAAAAGCATATAAGCCCGTCTTCCGGAGTTATTACTAATTACGATCTAATACTTTGCCGCAACACTCTTATTTATTTCTCTCAAGCTCTCCAGCAAAGAGTGTTTTTAAATTTTATCAGATCACTGAATCCGGGCGGTTATCTGGTTCTTGGCAAGTCTGAGTCGATTCCCGGAGATCTTAAAGATTATTTTATTTTAACTCACATAAAAGATAAGATCTATAAGTTCAGGGATCGGGGGGCAGTGGTTAGTGGTTAGTGTTCAGTGGTTAGTTGTCAGTGGTTAGTGTCCCTCTGTTCACTGATCACTGTTCACTGACCCCTGCTTTATTAGGAGAAAACAATGAAAATGAGATTCAGAACAAAACTGGCTATTGCTTTCTTAATTGTAGGTCTGCTGCCTGTTTTACTGCTTGGCTATCTTAATTATCGTCATGCATATAACATCCTGAACAAGCAGGCCATTGACCAACTGCTTTCCCTCAGAAATGATCGAAAAGTCCAGCTCCAAGACTTTTTTAAACATCTTAGATTAAATCTGGAAATGCTGGGCGATCACCGCCTGTTTAAAGATGTCCTGACGGATTATCTTGTTGCATACAACAAAGGAGGTATTGCCGGAGAGGAATTTAAGTCAATAGATAAAAAGCACCACAAGAGATGCGTGGAGATCTGCGAAAAATATGGATATGAGGACATGCTTTTTGTCGATAATGAGGGCGATGTACTTATAACAGTAAAGAAAGGTAAAGATTGGGGTACAAACCTTATAAACGGCATTTATTCTGATACTAACCTGGCCGAGTGTTTTAAAAATGCTAAAAGCGGAACAAGCCTGGTTGATTTTAAGGAATATCCTCCATCCGGCAGGCCTGCGGCCTTTATTGGTACAGCTATGATAAGACGTGAGGCAAGGAAAGGATTTGAGGCCGGGGACAGGCTCGGTGTGCTGATAATTCGTATTCCTGTAAATCAGATTAATGCTATCTTGCTCAGAGATGAGTGGCTGGGTAAGACAGGCGAAGCATATGTTGCAGGAAAAGACATGTTAATGCGTTCAGATTCTAATTTCTTAAAAGAGAGCGCTGTTTTAAAGGTTAAGACCGAAGCAGTGCTGGCTGGTGAAGTTATTGAAGGTAGAGCGGGATATAAAGATAAACAAACTGATTACAGGGGGATTCCTGCCGCTATCGCTTATGGACCGGCGGAAATTAAAGGCCTGGACTGGTTTATTGTGGTTAAAAAAGATTTTAATGAAATTATAAAGCCCATGAAGACATTAAGAAATCAGAACCTGACAGTTGGGCTGCTGGTAGTCGTTGCAGTACTGATGTCAAACTTTCTGCTTGTGACAGGTCTTAGAAGGCCTATCAGGAGGATAAAAGATGCTGCAGATAAGATATCAACCGGTGATCTTGATATTCGTCTTTTGGAGTATCCCGGTGGAGAAATAGGCGAGTTAAGTAAATCCATCAACAAAATGGCACAGAACCTGATGAAATCAAGAGAAAAGATTGAAGATTACAGCCGTTCCCTGGAAAATAAAGTAAAACTGAGGACTGAGGCGCTAATGAAAAAAAATCAGGCCTTGGAACAGAGCAATAATACCCAGAGGGCTCACAGCGAAATAGTCATGACGCTGAATTCCGAGCTTGAAATTGAGCCTCTTTTAATAAATGCAATCGGTAAAATAGCAAGTCATACCGATTCCCAGTTAGGTGTAATCTATCTATATGAAGAAGAAACAAAAGACCTGCGTCCCGTATCAGCTTACGGTATTGATAAGGAGCCTGGGGAATATACTTTTAAGTTCGGCCATGGCCTTCCAGGGCAAACGGCTCTGGAAAGAAAAATGATACTGGTTACTGATGTGCCGGAAAATTATTTCCGCATATCATCAGGGTCCATAGAGGGACTGCCGAAGAATGTCGTGTGCATGCCGATTGTTTTCCAGAATCAACTTATGGGAATCCTGGAACTGGCAAGCATCCATGATTATTCGAGCAGGGATCTTAAATTTTTGAACGTGGTAGTATCTCAACTGGGTATAAGTATCAATAATTCACTCATATATCTACGCATTCAGGAGATAGCCGATGAATTAAAAGATAAAAACGATCTTCTTACAGCCCAGAGCGAGGAGCTTCAGACCCAGAATGAGGAGCTTCAAAGCCAGAGCGAAGAGCTTCAGGCCCAGAGCCAGGAGCTGCAGTCCCAGAACGAGGAGCTTAAGACCCAGAGTGAGGAGCTGACAGCTCAAAAAAATGAGATAGAGGAACAGTCCCAACGGGTAAAGGAAGCCAGCCGCTT
>JAHIKR010000171.1 GCA_018897415.1 Pseudomonadota bacterium | reverse complement strand
CGTACCTGAAAAGGGGCGCTTTTATCTTAAGCTGACTTCAGGAAAAAGTGTTTCGTTAGGAACTCCTGTTTTCCTATTAGACAGACGGGAAAAGGCCCTTGGAGAGATGATGGCCAAAGTTGAGGATAAACTGTCCAAACCGCAAGAATTTAGAGTTGATTCCTCGGCATTTAATGCCAGACTTTCAAAGAGATATAACAAAAAGCCAAGGGTATTTGAAATTCATGTATTCAGGAAAATGAACAAGAAAAAATCCCATGATCAGGCTGGAATCTGGCTGTATGATGAATTCCAGAAAAAGCTTTCCAAGGGCTTTGCGTCTAACATCTGGTGGTGGCTTCCACCAGTTATATGGCCTGAAGATGAAGAAAAATATAAAAAGAGCATCGAATTTATATTAAAAGAAGGTGGTCGAAATTTTGTTCTGAACATTCCATGGCAGATGGCCTTTTTTAAGGAACAAAAAAAATTAAATCTATGGGCAGGACCATTTTGCAATATAACAAATACTCTGGCCATAGATTCTCTGGCAAATTTTGGCTTTACTGGAGTTATTGTCAGCCCGGAGCTGGGCCGAGAAGATTATTTGCAATTACCGGAGCACAGCTCTCTTCCTTTGGGTATTGTAATATCCGGCAACTGGCCTCTTAGCATCTCACGTTTCCTGTCAGAAGAGGTTAAAACAGAGCATCTATTCAGCAGCCCAAAGGGAGAACAGGCCTGGGTAAAAAAATACGGATCAGACTTCTGGGTATATCCCAGTTGGAAGTTGGATCTCAGCGATAAAAAGCAAAGCCTTATAAAAGCAGGTTACAGTCTTTTTGTACATATTATAGAACCTTTGCCCAAAGGGATAAAAATGAAAAAAAGACCCGGCCTTTGGAATTGGGACCTAGGTCTTTTTTGACTACTCTACTATCTTTCTTACTTTTTTTCGTCTTTAACTTCCTCAAAATCGGCATCTACCACATCTTCATCTGTGGATGAAGAAGCTCCTGCCTGTTGTGCACTTTCAGCACCGGCACCTGCCTGCTGTTCTGCAGCCCGAGATGCCTGCTGATACATGGCTTCAGCCAGTTTGTGGGAAGATTGAGTCAATTCATCGCTCAACCTCTTGATCTCCGCTTCATCATTCCCTTCCATTGCTTTTTTAAGCTGGCTTATCGCATCCTCAACTTTACTCTTGGTGGCGCTGTCAACCTTGTCTCCAAGGTCTTTTATAGATCTTTCAGTTGAATAGATCAGAGCGTCTGCATTATTGCGTGCTTCTACCAAAGACCTTTTCTTTTTGTCGTCCTCTGCATGAAGTTCCGCATCTTTGACAAGCTTGTCTATTTCTTCCTTTGACAGGCCGCTGGAAGCAGTTATCCTTATAGATTGCTCTTTAGCTGTAGCCATATCCTTTGCAGAAACATTTACAATACCGTTGGCATCTATATCAAAGGTTACTTCAATCTGGGGCACACCCCTTGGTGCGGGTGGAATACCGACAAGTTCAAAACGTCCAAGGGTCTTGTTGCCGCCTGCCATTTCCCTTTCTCCCTGCAGAACATGAATAGAAACCGCAGGCTGGCTGTCTGCAGCGGTTGAGAAAATCTGGCTCTTTTTAGTAGGAATTGTTGTGTTCTTTTCGATTAGCTTTGTCATAATGCCGCCCAATGTTTCGATTCCGAGAGAAAGTGGCGTAACATCGAGGAGAAGAACGTCCTTAACATCTCCTTTAAGCACGCCTCCCTGAATGGCGGCACCTATCGCAACCACTTCGTCAGGGTTAACGCTTTTGTTAGGTTCTTTACCAAATAGTTTTTTAACTCTTTCCTGAACAGCCGGCATACGAGTCATGCCGCCAACAAGTATAATCTCATCAAGATCTTTTGGAGAGAGACCTGCATCTTTAAGTGCAACTTGGCATGGTTTCTCCAGTTTGTCGAGCAAATCACTTACAAGTGCTTCCAGTTTGGCTCTTGTTATTTTTATGTTAAGGTGCTTTGGCCCACTGGCGTCGGCGGTTATGAATGGGAGATTTACATCTGTTTCCATTGATGTGGATAGTTCCATCTTAGCTTTTTCTGCAGCTTCTTTCAGACGCTGAAGAGCCATTTTGTCGCTTCTTATATCAATACCCTGGTCTTTTTTGAATTCATTTGCTATATAATCGATAAGTCGAAGGTCGAAATCTTCTCCGCCGAGATGGGTATCACCATTTGTGGACTTTACTTCAAAGACACCTTCTCCAATTTCAAGTATGGATATATCAAATGTACCTCCACCAAGATCGAAGACGCCAATTTTTTCTTCACCTTTTTTATCCATACCATAAGCAAGTGATGCAGCGGTCGGTTCATTTATAATCCTTAAAACATTCAGGCCTGCAACCTTTCCTGCGTCTTTGGTTGCCTGGCGCTGGCTGTCATCAAAATAGGCAGGTACGGTAATTACTGCATCAGATATTTTTTCGCCGAGATATTCCTCCGCTGTTTTCTTAATATTTGCCAGTATAAAAGACGATATTTCCGCAGGGCTGTGTTGTTTCCCACGAAGATTTATGCGAATGTCGCCATTGCTTGCCTGCTCAAGTTTGTAAGGAAGTATCTTAATATCACTTTGTACTTCAGGTGAGGCAAACTTTCGTCCTATAAGTCTCTTTACAGCAAAAACCGTATTTTCCGGATTTGTGATTGCCTGCCTCTTTGCAATCTGGCCTACTAATCTTTCGCCACTTTCTGTAACGGCAACAATAGAAGGAGTGGTACGCCTTCCTTCTTGGTTGGTTATTACCTTGGCTTCACCCCCTTCCATTATAGCCACACATGAATTCGTGGTGCCAAGATCTATTCCTATTATCTTGCCCATTATTCTCCTCCTTGTAATTATATATATATAGACTTTCAGATAAATAATTTCACTGCGTTATCAGTCAAAATCCTCGACGACGTACACATCAGCACGACTTACTCAGATTTTTCCTTCTAGCCTTGTGAAATGAATTATCTGAAAGTCTATAAGTAATGGTTCAGGGTTCAGGGTTAGTCGGCTTTTAACCTTGAACCGTGAACCGTGAACCCGAGTAGTTATTTTTTTTCTTTTGACGAAGAGACTACAACCATTGCCGGCCTTAGTAATCTTTCATTTATTATATATCCTTTTTGAAGCTCATTTATGACTGTATTGTGTGGGTGTTCATCAGCCTCCTGCTGCATAACAGCCTGATGAAAATTTGGATCAAAAGGCTTTCCCATTGATTCAACTTGTTTTACACCAAATTTTTCAAAAATTTTAAGTAATTCTTTAAGGGTCATATCAATCCCTTCAATTAAACTATTGTTTGAGTTCCCTTCATCTTTTGACGAATTTATTGCCCGTTCCATATTGTCAACAACTAAAAGCAATTCCTTAATTAAGGATTCATTTGCGAACTTTTTGAACTCAGACATTTCGCGAGCAGATCGTTTTTTGTAATTTTCGAATTCAGCAGAAAGTCTTAAGAAGCGATCATATGTTTCTTTGGTCTCCTCTTCTAAGGCTTTGATTTTTGTTTCCATCTCCTTTAAAGGATCAGTGGCCTTGCCTTTTTCTTTTTTGCATAGATCTTTTTCTGTGGATACTTTTTCATCTGTACCGTGCTTATCAATTTCAGCTTTTTCTTGTATTTTTTTCTTATTGTCGGTCATCAGATAGAGTTGCTCCTATAGACTTTCAGATAAATAATTTCACTGTGTTATCAGTCGTCGACGTATAACTAATACGCTTTCCTCCTTCTGGCCTTGTGAAATTAATTATATGAAAGTCTATATGTTGTTATCACACTTTTTCAAAGCCAAAAGTTTGAACAAAAAATAATACTATATGTAAGAATGTCAAGGTGGTTATTGTAAGGTTTGCTATGATGCTGGATATCACGTAAGGACTACTTGTATGGTTGTGCACCCCCTGTCGAATTTTTCCTGAGATATTTAAGTCAAAACTCGACCGGAATTAATCCACGACACAGACTGTATCACTTATCGCTGCTTCCTTCCGGACCTGACGAGGTTCGTGACTGTCTGTTGCGCAGCGGCCGGTCAGAATGACTCGAAAACATCCAGGATAAAACCCTTTAGGGGGAATTCAGCCCCGCATTAAGCGGATTTCGGGAATAGGGCACCGCTAGCTCCCCGCCTAGCACAACCATTT
>JAHIKR010000170.1 GCA_018897415.1 Pseudomonadota bacterium | reverse complement strand
TTGTTTATTGTTTCTTTCTTTTTTTAGTGCAGCGGCAGGTCATATTCCCTCGCTTTCAAATTCCCGAATTCCCAAGTGCAGAAGATAATATTTACGGTCTGGAAAAAATATGGCTAAGCACAAGTTCCGGAAAGGTTGAAGCATGGTTTCTGCCACCAGCACCCGGGCATAATAAAGGCGCTTGTCCGGCTGTAATCTTTGCTCATGGCAATGCTGAATTAATTGACTTTTGGCCCGGGGAGTTTAAGAATTTTGCTGACCTTGGAGTTGGGGTAATGCTTGTTGAATACCCTGGTTACGGCAGGTCTAAGGGAAGCCCTTCTCAAAAAAGCATTAATGAAGCTTTTCTTTCAGCATATGATCATTTAGTGACACGTAAGGATGTTGATTCTGAAAGAATTATAATATTCGGGCGTTCAATCGGCGGCGGTGCAGCCTGCGCACTTGCTTCAAAGCGGCCTTCAGCGGCTTTAATCCTTAAATCAACATTTATAAGTATCCGGTCAATGGCCTCAAAGTTCTTTATTCCAGGCTTTCTTGTAAAGGATCCATTTGACAATTTAACAGTAGTCAAATCCTATTCAAAACCCATACTGATAATTCACGGAAGATATGATGAAATAATTCCTTATCCTCATGGAGTTGCTCTTTACAAGGCAGCGAAAAACGTCAAAATGATAACCTATGATTGCGGGCACAACGATTGTCCTCCAAACTGGAAGGTGTTCTGGAGGGATATTGAATCTTTCCTAAAAAGTGCTGGAATTATTGTATAGATTTCTCCTTCTATCCTTGGCCAAAACCTCTCATCCACGACATGACAAGGACGCTTAAGGCTATAAGAAGGAAACATATCTGATAGGCCCTTGTTGCCGGCCGTTTCACAAAAACACCATAAAAAGCCCCCAGTATAAGCCCGGCTATAAAGCCAAAGAGGTGAGCCGCCAAATCAGTATGCTCTCCTGAACCAAGAATACTAAGGAGGGCCAGCCCCGCACCCAGGGGAAGCCACGCCCTCATTCGCTGGCCAGGCAGCCTAAACTTCTTGAAAAACTGGTGCGCAGCCAGGATGCCGACTGCTCCAAAGACAGCGGTAGAGGCCCCGATCGAAAGATGACCTGTCTTGTACAAGACAGCACTCATCAGATTGCCCAATACGCCGGTGGCAAGGATCATAAACCAGCCAACACCCCAGCCCGTGATGGTACAGACAGCGGTACCAAATATAGCAATGCCAAGCATGTTGCCCGCAAGGTGCATGGCGTTTGCATGAATCATCAGGGCGGTCACGCTCCTGTATAATTCTCCGCGCAAAATGTGAAAGGCCGATGCCCCATACGTTCTGACGAAGACCTCACTATCATTGCCTATTGTGATGGCCACATGGGATGCCAGCAATATAGCAGATACCCATAGTCCCGTAAATGTCTTGCGATACTCATGACGAAGGGGCTCATCTGTTGGATGGAAATCCTGGTTCTCTTTAAGGTATTGTTCGATCTTGTTTATGGCCTTTTCGTGCTCCGTATCATTCACCAATATATCCCACCCGTGCTTTCCTTTTCTTGAGCGGTGTGAAATGCCGGATGATGACAGGACCAGCCGGTATGTATCGGCCTGATTTGCTGAGAGATTCTCAAATATGATAACCATAAAAAGGGGCTTTCTTTAATCCACAGACCCGCCTGCCACTGCCCCGCCTGCTTCGCGTTGCGAAGCAGGCGGGCAGGGAAGCACAAGCGGGCAGGTTACACAGATTTTTCTGCCTGTGCGTTGCACGCAGACAGGCGTGAGTTATTGGGTTAAATTCCCCGAAATTTGCTTCGTTATAACTTTACTATTTTATATATTATCCAGTTAGAAAAACAATAAAGAAATCGAAATGTTACTTGTCAAGTATTTTTCATTTTGGTAGTTATCAAGAAACTATCTACTAACTGGTTCGCTGTTTATGACATGCAAGACTATTTGTCGAACATTCGAACATATTGATGAATTATGTCTAATCTCCAACAAAAATCAATTCGTTATCTCCCAAAACGATATCCTCATGCTACAGTTTTAAGTGAAGACTTTAAAATAAGAGATCGGCGAACAGGGAAAGTAACAAAGGTGATACATTCAATGATTGCTTAGGATTGTGAATTTGGTCGATTATATGGTTCGAATGCACACAACAAGAGCAAAGCCACAGATAAGAGAATACGAAATTACCAAATTAAGGAAGAAAGTCCACATGCAATTTAAAATTAATAGAGGTTTCTTATCACCTGATACCATAAAACCTATTTCAACCTATAAGAAAAAATGGGTGATAAAATAATAGGTTATAACAATATAATTGTATCTGACGTGAAGGGAGAGGCGATTTTCGCTTTTTTAAATTTTTGTGTTTAATTCCCTATTTCATCAGTATTGTTGAATTGTCGGTATTCAAGTATAATGCAAAAATCATTCAGTTACCGCCATTGCTCATTAACAAGCAATATCTTTGGAATTCAGAGAATTTGGAGTGAAAGAAAGCATGAAAAGGTTTTTTAGCTTACTCATTATATTTATTGCTGTCCAAGTCTCCGTATTTTCAGCGGCAGGTGGTAAGGACATCTTGTCCCAGGAAGAGAGGCAGTGGCTTATAAAACACGATGGAAAGATCCGGTATGCTCTATTACCTAATTATCCACCAATCGAATTTGTTGATTCTGAAGGTACTCATAAAGGAGTAACATCTGACTATCTAAGACGTATTGAACAAAAGCTTGATTGCAGATTCGCCAAGGTCCAAGCAAACAGCTGGTATGAAATCATTGAAAAAGCCAAACAGGGAGAAATCGACGTAATCGGTTCAGTTCACAATACACCCGAGCGAAGAGAGTATCTTACATTCACCAAGTCTTACCTCGAGATTCCAAACGCGATCATTGTTAGAGAAAAATATCACCGTCCTTTAACCCTTGAAAAAATGGTGGGCATGAAGATTGTAATAGTAAAGGGATATGCATCATTTAGTTTTATTAAAAACAACCACCCGAAATTAATTATAGAACCGGTTAGCGACGACCTTACTGGTCTACAAATGGTTTCTTTCGGTAGAGCTGATGCTATCATAACCGACCTGTCAGTCGCTTCATACCTCATTGAAAAAATGAAAATATCGAACCTGCGCGTTGCAGGGACAATAGACTATGCGTGGAATATTACATTTGCTTCAAGGAAAGATTGGCCAATTTTAAATAATATTCTTGAGAAGGGGTTGGCAGCAATAGACCAGAAAGAAAGGCAGGCCATTTACAGCAAATGGGTCCCTTTCGGTTATAAGGATCTGTTTCCAAGAAAAAAGATGTTACTTTATATTGCTATCATTTTATCAATTACAGTGGGAGGGATTGTATTAATTTTTATATGGAACAGAATGCTCAAACGACAGGTCATACAAAATACGGTGCAACTCCAGCGCGAATTAGATGAACGAAAGCGGGCTGAGAAAGCAGTGCTAAAGAGTGAGGAGAAGTATCGAGCCATATTTGAGTACAACCCAATCGATAGTATCTTTGTAGATAATGAAGCTAAGATAGTAATGTACAACTTAGCAAAAGAAAAATTAAGTGCGAGATTGCCCGAGATCGGGGATGTAATGTACAAAGATTATGCCGGAAAACATCGGATCAACATGTTTGAGGAACTGATGGAATGTATGAGAACCGGCGAACAAAAAGAGTTTCTCGAGCTAAAATATGAAGATCGATTTCTTCACATAAGGATATCCCCTTTTTCAGAAGGAGCTATTATTACCTCCATCGATTTAACAGAAACGAAAAACCTTCATGATCAACTCCGCCAATCCCAGAAGATGGAGGCCATCGGCACCCTGGCCGGGGGCGTTGCCCATGACTTCAACAACCTGTTGACTGCCATCCTCGGGTATGCGGAACTGAGTTTGATGGACATCAGAAAGGATAATCCTGTACGCGAGAAGATAGAAGAGATTAAAAAGGCAGGGAATAGCGCAGCCTCCTTGACCCGGCAGTTACTGGCCTTCAGCCGCAAGCAGATAATCAAGCCCGTGATATTGGATATCAATGAAGAGATCAGCGAAACGGAAAAGATGCTTAAGCGTATGATCGGAGAGGATATTGAATTTCTATTGGTTTTAGAACCTGAGCTATGGAGAGTCTATGCAGACCCAGGGCAGATTGATCAGGTGCTCATGAACCTGGTTGTCAATGCCAGGGACGCAATGCCCCGGGGAGGCAAGATCACCATTGAGACGGCCAATGTGGAAATGGATGAGGCCTATTTTCGTGGTCGCGGTGTGGAATGCGTGCCTGGGCCTTATGTAATGATAGCTGTAACTGACGACGGCACAGGTATGGATGAGGAAACCTTGTTCCGCATATTCGATCCTTTCTTTACCACCAAGGAGATTGGCAGCGGCACGGGTCTGGGTCTTTCCATGGTCTATGGCATCGTGAAACAGAACAATGGCTATGTCTGGGTCTATAGCGAACCTGGGAAAGGGACGACCTTCAAGATTTCCTTTCCCAGGGTAGCAGAGGATGTGGTGGCAGGTAAAGAACAAGAGAAGTTTGCGGGTGAAATCAGCGGTTCTGAGACCGTCTTGATTGTGGAAGATGATGATGCCCTTCGAAATCTGGCAAAAAATGTCCTCAAGAAATATGGATATACGATTCTAGAGGCAGAGAACGGTGAAAAGGCCCTGAATGTCAGCGAGACGTACGAGGGCTCGATCCACCTGTTGCTCACGGATGTGGTAATGCCTAAGATGAGCGGAAGTGACTTGGCAGAAAAGCTGCAATCCATAAGGCCTGAGACACGGGTAATTTACATGTCTGGATATACGGACAACGCTATTGTTCATCACGGTGTTTTGGCACCAGGGCTTAATTTTATCGAGAAGCCTTTTTCACCGGAAGGTTTAGCGCGCAAGGCGCGGGAGGTGCTGGACAAGAAACAAGATTAAATTCGTGCCATAAGTCACGCCTATGAAATTGAAGGATATTATCACACATGTGAGCCTTTCCCTACATACCTGAAAAATTCAGCCTGCAGGCAGAAAAGTATGACCTGATAACAATGCTTTTTCCCTTTGTGTTTATTAAAGATCACTTGAAGTGGGGACTGCCTTTCAGAAGATTCAATCCAATAAAACTGTTAAGAGATGTATGGGATAGCCTGAAGCCCGGAGGAGCGCTCATTATTGTAAATCAGGGAGAAGCTGAGCATCGCGCTCAGAAAGACATGCTCTTGTCAGAAAACATTTTACCAGCAGCCGCATTTCAACACCCGTCTCAATTATATCGGTATAAATTAATGCGGTATGCACTCGTAGCAATCAGGGCGATTTGAAAAAATAAATTCCTCAGATTTTCAAATTGTTTCTGCTTAAAATTCATGTTAGTAGAAAATTGTTTTTTACCTTAGATATTAAAGAAAAAAATGCAAAAAAGATATTCAATTTTAAAAGTAATACTGCCCGTGATAGCAATTTTATTGATTTATGGGGTTGCGCTTGGAGAAGATAAAATTATTAAAATGGCAACCACTACAAGCACTCAGGCATCTGGCCTGCTTGATGTGCTTCTGCCTGAATTAGAGAAGGATACAGGAATCCGCGTAAAGGTATTTGCCAAGGGAACAGGGGCCGCCATTCGGGACGGGATGGATGGCAATGTCGATGTGATTTTTGTCCATGCAAAGGAAAGGGAAGAGGAATTTATAAAAGAGGGCTACGGCACAAAACGCTATGCCGTTATGCATAATGATTTTGTAATAATAGGGCCTTCAGATGATCCAGCCGGCATTCGAGGGGGAACTAATGCAGCCTCTGCATTGGCAGGAATAGCTAAAGCCGAAGCTCTTTTTATATCCCGTGGTGACGACAGCGGTACTCATACAAAGGAACAGGCTCTTTGGAAAATAACAGGAGTTCCTCTTGAAGTAAGAAAAACTGAGATATTAAAAAAAGGAAAAAAAAGAGAAATCAGCTTTGTATTTCCTGAAAATTCCATTGCGTGGTATATTTCAATAGGGCAGGGGATGGGAAAAACAATAATATATGCTGACGAAAAACATGCATATACCCTTTCTGATAGAGGTACATACATAAAATATAAGTACGGCAGGAAAGAAAGCATTGATTTGGAGATTGTGTATGAGGGCGATCCCTTATTAAATAATCCTTATGGAGTGATTCCCATAAATCCTGCCAGACATCCGCACGTAAAGCACGACCTGGCTGAAAAGTTTGCAAGCTGGCTTATCTCACCTAAGGCACAGTCACTAATAGCAAATTACAGGCTTATGGGGGAGCAGCTTTTTTATGTAGAAGGTAGAAGGTAGAAGGCTGAAGGCTGAAGTCCGAAGGCTGAAGACTGAGGGTTGGCAGAGAGCTTCAGCCTTCGGACTTCAGCCTAACACGCTATTAATCAGCTAAGTTTGTCAAAGCGCTTAGGCTTTTTGTGCAACCGGGATTCATCCCTGATTGAACCAAAGATCGTCGAAACCGAAAAGGTCTTGAATGGCTTAATTCGAGCATTGCGAGATGATTGATGTACTTCAGCCTTCAGCCTTCTACCTTCAACCTTTAACCTATCCACCTGAGTATTTACCATGGAGCTTCTAACTGACAGCTTTATATCTGCAATTCTTCTTATCGCATCCTTGGATCCGGAAGTGTTTTCAATTGTATGGGTATCTCTTAAGGTCAGCGGTATTTCCACTTTAATTGCAAGCCTTATGGGGGCGCCCCTGGGTTTTTTAATAGCTTACGGCTCTTTTAAAGGTAAGCGTATTCTTATAGTATGTTTAAATACAATGCTTGCTCTTCCAACTGTTGTCATTGGTCTTTTTGTATATTCTTTTATCTCAAGAAGGGGAATATTCGGACCTTTCGACCTGCTGTATACACAGAAGGCAATAATTATTGGTCAGGTTATTTTGATTCTGCCAATAGTTACCACCCTTACCATTGCTGCTATAAGCAGGATTGATGAAAGATACCGTAAAACCGCCATGACTTTGGGCGCTAATCGCTGGCAGACTGCATGTGTTATTTTCAGGGAGGCCAGGTTCGGGATAGTTGCTGCAGTGATAGCCGCATTCGGCAGAGTTATCGCTGAAGTGGGTATAAGCATGATGCTTGGAGGTAATGCCAGGGGATTTACCCGTACCATGACTACTGCTATGGCTCTGGAATATGATAAGGGAGAATTCATCTTAGCTGTGGCTTTGGGTATTATATTGCTGGTATTAAGCTTTGGTATTAATCTCATTTTTCATTTTTTCCAGGGGAGAACCAGAACCTGATGCTTTATGCATTATCAAAGATAACCAGGAAATACGGTTCAAGGACAGTTCTGGACATTCCTTTAATGGAAATTGAAAAAGGCGCTATTTATGCACTTCTTGGCCCAAACGGTGCCGGCAAAACTACCCTGTTGAACATTCTTGGTTTTCTCGAGGTGCCTACTACAGGTGACATCCTTTATAGTTCAAAACCCGTTAATTTTTCAGAATCATCCCTACAAAACCTTCGCAAAGAAGTGGTTATGATAGACCAGCATCCTATTTTATTTACAAGCACGGTTTATAAAAATGTGGAATTTGGCTTAAAAATCAGACGGGTTCCTCAAAAAAAGAGGGGAATTATTATTGAAGAAACTCTTGATCTTGTTGGAATGAGAGATTTTGAACAGGCTCAGGCGCATCGGCTTTCGGGTGGTGAGACTCAGCGGGTAGCACTTGCCCGTGCTTTGGTTGTTTCTCCTGAAGTACTTTTGTGCGACGAGCCCACTTCGAATTTAGATGTGGAAAATCAGGCTGCTATTATAAATACTCTAAAGCAGATAAATGAACAAAGAAAAATAACCATTATGTTTACAACGCACTACATGTATCAGGTCTCTTCATTAGCCCACCATACTTTTTTCCTTGACCACGGCAAACTTACCACCGCCCAGGCAGAGCCTTTCTGTCAAGGATAAAACCAGTCACAAGCTCATTTCAATAAGCCAGTTTTTAAAAATAGGATCAACGATAGACCAAACCCCTGTCCTATAGTTCTTTTCAATCAAATCATGCCTGGACAGGGTGTCGAGGCTTTGCTGGATGCCGCCGGTTGAGCCAAGGTTATGTTGCGCCATATAACTTGCTGAATATACTTTGTTGATATGTTTTCCCGCCTTTTTGCTTTAATTGAGCTGCTTAATTAAAGCAAAATCTATTGATCTTTTTAAGTAAAAAAGTCTTTTGAAAAAGGAACCACCTATAGCAATTCTCAAGAATATGTTCCGTTTATTCGTATATTAGCGAGAATATTGCTATATACGAAACGTATTATGAAAATTGCTATCATTACTTGACAATTAATATATAAAGAACTATATTCCAAAACAGGAATATACTGGGAGAACAAAATGAAAGAATTCATTAAAGTAATGAAGGCCCTTTCTGATATTAACAGGGTAAAAATCATCAAGCTGCTTCAGCATAAGATGATGTGTGTTTGTGAACTCCGGACCGCCCTGAGTGTTGCCCAGCCCACGGTTTCAAAACATTTAAAAATACTTGAAAATGCCGGTCTTGTTGTTTCAAAAAAAGAGGGGTTATGGGTTAACTATTGTCTGGCTGATGGTAGTGCTTCACCTTATGCTGCAAGTATGCTGGGGAATCTGAGACACTGGCTTGATCATGATCCTGAGCTTAAGGAAATAATTGAGAAATTACCTGATATCCGCAGAGATTTGATTTGTAATGTTTAAGTTAACTATAGCTAAATCATAGATAATCCACCGGCTCTGCCGGTGAGAATTGAAAAGGCTATGCCGTTTCAGGCGTTAATAAAAGACTATAAATCAGACAGGATTTACAGGCCTGCCCTGGTGCTATCCGGTTTAATTTAGATATTAAGTTTACTCTGGTATTATACGCCTGAATCAACTCGTTTAAGCCAATGTGTTCGGTCTGGGCCAGGGA
>JAHIKR010000169.1 GCA_018897415.1 Pseudomonadota bacterium | reverse complement strand
TATTGGACTACTGATCTGAAAATAGAGCAGCGCTTGTTCGACCACTGGATTTTTTCGCTTCAGGGAAATAATCTTTTCGATGAGCAATATGGAACATATGTGGCCGACTTCAAGGATGAGAATACCAGGGAAGAATATCCTGGAGCAGGGGGGTCTATATTCTTTAGTGTGTCTTATGAATATTGACGGCTTCGTAACAAGTCCATCTGCGGCGTTGTGCTTCATCTTTCGTCATTGCGACGTACTATCAGTACGACTCACTCCTCAAGATTCGCACGCCTTGCATATGAACTTGTTACGAAGCCGTCTAAATTGTGCGTGAGCTTCAGGTGTGATACATTCAAAAATATATTCTGTTTGTTTATTCGTATATTAGCGATGATATTTCTGATATACGGAACGTAATTTTGAGAATTACCCAAGGAGAAAAATCATGCTGGATATTTTTATCAAGGGCGGGCCGGTCATGTATCCGCTTTTAGCCTGTTCGATTCTTGTTCTTACTGTAATAATAGAAAGGTCTTTATTCTGGATAAGTGTAAATAAGCATCGCAATTATTCTCTTATAGATGAGATCCTTGAACTATGCAGAGCAGGAGATTGGGAGTCGGTGAGAATAAAGACAAAAGGGTCAAAGGATTTTATTATCAAAATACTTGTAACAGGCATTGTTCACAGAGAATTTTCCATGACCAAGGCCATGGAGTCGGCTGCAGCAGAAGAGATCAGGGGGTTGCGTCGATATATGGGCGTGCTGGATACCATGATTACCGTTGCGCCTTTGCTCGGTATTTTCGGAACAGTTATCGGTATTATAATGTCATTCGAGGCGCTGGGCTCAGCCGGAATAGAACATCCTCAGGCTGTTACTGCAGGAATAGCGCAGGCTCTTATAACCACGGCAACCGGACTTGGGATAGCGATTCTGTCTGTATTTCCATATAATTTTTTCAATTCCCGTATTGAAAAGGCCGCTCTTAACATAGAAAAATACGCTACAAGCCTTGAAATAGTCTATGAGAAATTAATCCAGCCTTCCATAACAAAAAAGGAGGATGATGCATGAAGCTCAACCTGAACGCACACAAAAGTGTACGTATTGAAATGCTTCCTTTGATCGACATTGTTTTCCTTCTTTTAGTGGTTTTTATATATGCGATGCTTTCAATGGCTGTGCATCGCGGATTGCCGGTCTTGCTGCCTGCTTCTTCCACGGCAGAAATCGAAAAAAAGTCAACACTATCCGTGACAGTGAAAACAGACGGAACGATTTATGTTGATGAAAAGCTGATTTCCATTGAGGACCTGGCTGCTTTTTTAAAGAAACAGGCTGAAATTGATAAGGATACCGGTATTCTCCTTTTTGCTGAAAAGACCCTTTCATATCAGAAATTATTCCGCGTTTTAGACCGGATAAGAATAGCGGGTCTGAACCGGATTTCTCTTCAAGCGGAGGCTGAGCAGCAGCCGTGAAACGAATTCTGATTGCTGCAATAATGGCTGTTGGAATACATGGGCTTCTTCTTGGGGTAGAGTTTAAGCGGAGCAGCGGTAAATTCTCAGAAAGTTCAAAATCCAATGCTGTGACTATGACACTGGTTTCCAGACAGCCGAAAAAAGCTAAATCTAAACCACCGGCTAAAGCAAAACACATTTCAGAATATAAAAAGGAAGATAAAGAAAAACCTGTAGCAAAGCCGAAAATACAAGAAAATAAAAATGTTCTTAAAGCACAGGATGATAATAAGAAAAAAAGTGAGCCTGATGAAACAAACAGAAGTTTCATGGATGCCAAGGGATTTATCCCTGTAAGAGAAGCCATACCTATATATGATAAAAACCCTTCGCCTGAATATCCATTAATTGCGAGAAGAAGAGGATTTCAAGGCACAGTAGCTCTTGAAGTTATGGTCGACCGAAATGGAAGGGTCGCAGACCTAAGAGTTTTTAAGTCCAGTGGTTATAAAGTTTTAGATAGAGCTGCGGAGAAATCAGTTAGGGAGTGGGTATTTAAGCCCGCGATAAAAGGGAATGAAAAAGTTGAGATGTGGGTCAGAGTTCCTGTGTGCTTTCAATTGAAGTAAACGTATTGTAACGCTTTAGCTTTTTGAAAATGTATCCACTAACCACTGATCACTAACCACTAACCACTGTAACCAGGATTATCCTCAAATCCATGACATTTGTATTGGTTGGGCCTGTTATAAACAGGTCATTCAGTTTTTTAAAAAAATGATACGAATCGTTGTCCTCAAGAAAAGAGTAAGGATCCATCCCCATATCTCCGGCTCTTTTTAGAGTATTATTATCAGCTATTGCTCCTGCAGCATCAGTAGGCCCATCTGTGCCGTCTGTGCCTCCGCTTAAAACAACAACGCTGTTCATGCCTGCAATGTCTATTGCTGCGGCAAGAGAAAATTCCTGATTTCTACCGCCAAGACCCTTTCCCTTTAAAGTTACTGTTGTTTCACCTCCTGAAAGTATACACGCCGGAGGGGGCAGGGGATTGTTGTTTTTGATTATTTCTTTTGCTATTGCTCCATGAACTTTCGCTACCTCTCTGGTTTCACCTTCAATCATGGAAGAGAGTACAATGGTTTTGTATCCCAGGTCTTCAGCGTGTAGCTTTGCGGCCAGTATGGCTTCCATATTACTTC
Organism: Pseudomonadota bacterium; assembly: GCA_018897415.1. Classification (GTDB taxonomy): domain Bacteria; phylum Desulfobacterota; class Desulfobacteria; order Desulfobacterales; family ETH-SRB1; genus B13-G4. The sequence continues at coordinate 323 of JAHIKR010000169.1, read as the reverse complement.
CTATTACAAGATTATAAGTTCTTCCAAAAACAGGGTCTCCGGTTTTTGGAGATTCAGGCACTTTTCCTGAAACGCCGGCTTTGATATGGTTTATAATGTTTTCAGGCAGTTTTTTTATTATATCGTATTTTTCAAAAATTTTTATACAGTCTAAGTAGGTACTTGAATCCGCTACGGTGGGCCCTGATGAAATAACATCAAGATCATCCCCTACTACATCTGAAAGTATAAGCGAAACAAGAGTGGCAGGATATGCCGCAAGCGCAAGCCTTCCGCCTTTTATCATGGAAGTATGCTTTCGTATTGCATTGATTTCATGAATA
>JAHIKR010000168.1 GCA_018897415.1 Pseudomonadota bacterium | reverse complement strand
TAAAATGCCGTGCATGTCTCGCTCCTTACAAACTGACCTGCCCGCAATGCTTCGCAACGCGAGGCGGGCGGGGTGGGTATGCCTGCCCGCCATCGCTCTCGCTCAGGCGAGGCGGGCGGGGTGCCGTTGCCAAAGCCACAGCGAACATATTTTGCTTTTTAAAAAAACTATCTAATACCCTGCCATGGAAGGTTCATAGGAATCAGTGGGTGCGAAACTTGAGTAGCAAGTTTTCATGGAGATTAAATTGTGGATGAGAATAAGAAGTTAGTAGCTGTAACATCGGCAGTATTAAGATATATACAACAAGAAGAAGCTATATATACTCAGCCATTTCCGACTGCCGGCAATATAACTGGCGCAAATGTCCCTCCGCCAAAATTCAGGCTATGGGGCCTGAGTGGAAGACAGGCACAAATGCAGATGCGCAACCTTATGCAGATGAAAGCCTTCCATGGAACAAAATTCATGAAGTAGTCGAGTCGTTAAATAGTCGAGTAGTCGAGTAGTCAAGTCGTCAACCACTCGACCATTTTCCCACTTGACCACTCGACTAATTTCCCAGTAGACCACTCGACCAATATCAATAGGAGAGCTTTAATATGAGCGATCATAATCAAGTAAAAATTACTACAATGGATTTCAGCAAGGAACGGCCAAAAGCGGAAAATCCTCTTAAGATACAGGATGTTACCTTTCGAGATGGCCATCAGTCATTGTTTGCCACCAGGGGACGAACTGAAGACATGATTCCTATTGCCGAAATGATGGACGAAGTCGGGTTCTGGGCTCTAGAGACCTGGGGTGGTGCAACATTTGATGCCATGCACAGATTTTTAAACGAAGACCCCTGGGAAAGGATAAAAACTTTAAAAAGATATATCAAAAAAACTCGTTTTTCCATGCTCCTTAGAGGTCAGAACTTAGTTGGATACAGAAATTATGCAGATGATGTTGCCAGGGCTTTTGTTGAAAGAGCTGCCCATAACGGTATTGATATATTCAGGACATTTGACGCATTAAATGATTACCGGAATTTTGAGACAGTCGTTCCTGTTATTAAAGAATCCGGAAAGCATTTTCAGGGCTGTATCTGCTATTCGCTGACAAAAAGACGGCTGGGCGGAAAGGTTTATAACCTCGAATATTACGTAAAAAAGGCAAAAGAGCTGGAAACTATGAAGGCAGATAGTATCTGTATAAAGGATATGGCCGGCTTGATGGCCCCCTATGATGCTTATGTCCTTGTTAAAGCCCTTAAGGATGCTGTATCTGTTCCTATTCATCTTCACAGCCATTTTACTTCGGGCATGGCTTCAATGACTCATTTAAAGGCTATTGAAGCTGGTGTAGACATTTTAGACACATGCATGTCTCCTTATGGATTCCGCACTTCACATCCTGCGCTCGGTCCTCTTGTCATGACACTTATGGGAACAAACAGAGATACTGGCTTTGATATCAAACTACTGGCATCCATTAATGAAATCCTTGAAAGGGAAATTCTTCCCAAATACCGATATTTACTGGATGATACAAAAGTTTCAATTATTGATACAAATGTTCTTGTACATCAGATTCCGGGAGGCATGCTCTCCAATTTGGTAAATCAGTTAAGAGAAATGGATGCTCTCGACAAGTTGGATAAGGTATATGCAGAGCTCCCCAAAGTCAGAGAAGACCTTGGACAGGTCCCCCTTGTTACTCCCATGAGTCAGATTGTTGCCACACAGTCAATTAACAATGTTCTGTTTGATGATGAAAAAGAGCGGTACAAAATGATAACAGCTCAAGTAAAAGACTTATGCTATGGTCTTTATGGAAAAACACCTGTGCCAATTAACCCCAAAATCCAGAAAAAAGCTTTAAAAGACTACCCAAAGGGAGAAAAGCCTATTACCTGCAGACCTGCAGAGGTTTTAGAACCCGAACTTGATAAAGCCAAAGAAGATGTTAATGGCCTTGCAACAGACTTGGAAGATGTTCTTATTTATGCACTATACCCTGTTACCGGAAAAAGATTTCTAAAATGGAAATATGGCAAGGAAGAACCTCCAGAAAAAGTAATGCCTAGAACTTTGGAAGACGTCAAGGCTGAACAGGAGCTTATTAAAAAGGCCTTAGCAGGAAAACTTATTGAAAAGAAAGAGAAAGTGGTTCCTTCAAAAGGCAATAACTTAAGAAAATTCAATGTATTTGTAGATGATGAATACTTTGAAGTTGGAGTGGAAGAAATAGGAGGATCTCCAATAGTAAGCTATATTCAGCAGGCACAACGTCAGATTCCAGTTCAAGCTCCTGTAACAGTTGCTCCAACGGTCCCACAGACTGCCCAGGGACCGCAGGCAGCCCAGCCGGCCCCTGAAAAGCCAGCAGAACCCGCAAAACCCGTAATTACAGCATCCAAAAAGATGGAAAGCGATACCAAAGGAACACCGCTTAAATCACCTATGCCAGGCATAATTGTGAATTACAAAAAGCAAGTAGGCGATTCAGTAAATACTGGAGAGACGGTTGTAATTCTGGAAGCTATGAAGATGGAAAATGCTCTGCCTTCTCCTGCCAGCGGAATAATAAAATCCATCAACTTTGCCAGCGGAGACTCAGTTGCCAGAAATGACGTTCTTTGCGTTATTGGATAACTTTTTATGAACATCCACGAATATCAGGCAAAAGAATTATTCAAAAAATACAAAATCCCTGTCCCTGATGGAGGCATTGCCTTTAATCCTGATGAAGCCAAAAAAATCGCCCTCAAAACAGACGGCTTTCCAGTTGTAATTAAAAGCCAGATTCATGCAGGAGGACGGGGTGGGGGAGGCGGTGTAAAGATAGCAAAATCTTTGGATGAAATTGAAAGTTTGGCAGGCAAGATTATAGGAATGACTTTGATTACTCGCCAGACAGGGCCTGAAGGAAAACTTGTTAAAAAGGTGCTGGTTGAAAAGAGCTTAAAAATAGAAAAAGAGCTTTATCTTAGCATCATTTCAGACAGATCAACTGCAAATATAGTTATAATTGCAAGCAAAGCAGGTGGAGTGGATATAGAAGAAATCGCTGCAAATCAACCTGAAAAAATAATTAAAATTAAAATCGATCCCTTTTTAGGTATCCAGCCATTTCACTGCCGTCAGGCTGCTTTTGGACTGGAACTTTCGGCCCCGTTGACCAGGCAATTTACTTCGACATTAATAAATCTTTACAAGCTTTTTATTGATTATGACTGCACGCTTGTAGAGATAAATCCCCTTGCAATAACAGCAGATGAAAATATCGTAGCACTTGATGCTAAAATCAACTTTGATGATAATGCCTTATTCCGTCACAAAGACATCCTTGAATACAGAGATCTTGATGAAGAAGACCCCCTTGAAGTTGAAGCATCTAAATTCAATCTCAATTATATTAAGCTTAACGGAAATGTTGGCAATATGGTAAATGGCGCCGGGCTGGCAATGGCAACCATGGATTTAATCAAGCTTTATGGTGCTGAACCCGCAAATTTTCTAGATATTGGCGGTGGAGCTAATGCAGAAATGGTGGAAAACGGATTCAGGATTATACTTAGTGATAAAAATGTTAAGGCAATTCTGATAAACATCTTTGGCGGAATTCTTCGCTGTGATTTGCTGGCAAAAGGAGTTGTTCAGGCTGCAAGCAAGGCGAGGATAAAAATCCCTGTGGTAGTTCGCATGGAAGGAACAAATGTTGAAGAAGGCCGCAGAATCCTTTCTGAATCAGGATTATTTTTTACTATTGCAAAAGACTTAAAGGAAGCAGCCCAGAAAGTTACACAATTTGCTAGATAATTCACTTTAACCGCATACACTTCATCCTCTTCCTAAAATACCATCTAAATTATCCTGTGGCAATGGCGACCATTCATCCATTTTGGCAAAAACTTGCCGGAAGTACATCATTCAATTTGGCAATTACTGAACTAAAATAACAAGATAAAATACTTTAATATCAATAAGTTATTTATAAAATGTATTTTGTTCTTGTCGATTGGTATGAACCTTGCTTTATATTTATCATCAAAAGGTTTTATAGATTAGGAGAGTTTTTTGGCTTTTTATCATAAATTATATTGTTCCAAAAGGAGGTCAGCATGTCAAATGCTAAAAAGGTGAAGGAGCTTATGGTTAAGATAACCGATTATCCGCATATCCCTTATTGGATGAGCATTCGGGATGCTATAGCCATGATGCACAGCGTTTATGACGAAAAATTAGGTTTTGGTGAGAACCGAATGGTCTTGGTGTTTGATGAAAGTTATCAGCTTCTGGGCACCTTGGGGCTCAAAAACCTGCTTGAAGGCATAGAGCCGACATTTCTCAGGAAGGATGAAACGTCGCGCTACCAAGGCCTTGCGCATGTAGATTATGCAAGTCTTTCAGCCCTTGTTGAAGGGACATTTTCTGAAAAGTGCAAGGAAGAGGCAAAAAAACCCGTGAGCGAGGTCATGGTGCCGATCAAGGTGACAGTTGATGTAAATGATTCTGTTTCAAAGGCGGCTTTTGTAATGCTTCAAGTAGGCTTCAACCTTATTCCAGTAATGGATGGTGAGAAAGTGGCAGGAGTATTGAGAATGAGCGATGTCTTTAATGAACTTACTAAAATT
>JAHIKR010000167.1 GCA_018897415.1 Pseudomonadota bacterium | reverse complement strand
GATGACAGGTGGAGTGTATAGAATAGATGATGCGGGACAAAATTATATAGATTTCCTTTTGGGCAAAGTACCAAAGAAGTTCTGTCAGGGAATGAAAATCGTTATTGATTGTTCAAATGGAGCAACTTACAAGGTTGCTCCTGAATTGTTTGTCAGGCTCGGAGCAGAAGTTGAAACCCTTTTTAATGATCCTGATGGAAAGAATATAAACGAAAACTGTGGTTCAGAAAATACCTCAAAATTGAGAAAAAGCGTTTTGAAAAAACGTGCTGATATTGGCCTTGCCTTTGATGGAGATGGCGACAGACTTATTGCTGTTGATGAAAAGGGAAATGTTATAACCGGCGATCAGATTCTTGCCGTATGTGCAAAAAGCATGAAAAAGAAAGACCAGCTCAAAAGCAATACAGTGGTCAGTACAGTAATGAGCAATATGGGGCTTGGTATTGCATTAGAAGATACTGGTATTAAACATATTAAGGCAAAAGTTGGAGATCGGTATGTTTTGGAGAGCATGATTCATTCCGGGGCTGTGCTGGGAGGCGAAGATTCAGGCCATATGATTTTTTTGGATCACCAGACAACAGGTGACGGCATTCTTACTGCTTTAAAATTAATTGAGGCTTTAAAAGATGAGTCAAAACCTCTGTCTGAACTCGTCAAAATTATGGATGTGTTTCCTCAGGTTCTTATCAACGTAGAGGTTAAAAACAAGCCTGAAATCGCAACTATACCGCAGATTACTGAGACAATAAATGCGGTCGAGAAAAACTTAGCAGAGAAGGGAAGGGTGCTTGTTCGTTATTCCGGTACACAGCCCCTCTGCCGTGTAATGGTAGAGGGGCCTACCCAGGAATTAACCGAGAAATATTGCCAAGAGATAGCTGACACAATAAAGGAACAGATAGGATAGGAACTTAGTTCGCTTCGCTCACAATTGGTCGAGTGGTTGATTGGTCAAGTGGTTCAAGGACACTTACAACTATTTATTTTCTGTTGCCAAGAATCCTCAACAACATAAGAAAGAGGTTGATAAAGTCAAGATATAATGTAAGCGCACCTAAAATAGCTCCTTTCCTAACAACGCCAGCATCAATACCTGCGGGCTGGGAAAGCGCCATGTGTTTCAGCTTTTGTGTATCATAGGCTGTTAACCCCACAAAAACCAACACGCCAATATAACTTATTACCATACTCATCCCTGAGCTTCTGATAAAAAGGTTAACAACTGAAGCAATTATAATCCCGATGAGCCCCATGGCCATGAATCCACCAAGGGAGGTCAGGTCACGTTTAGTTATCATTCCATAAATACTGCAGGTGATAAAAGTCGCAGAGCATATAAAGAATGTGGAAGTTATAGATGAGCTGGTATATACAAGAAAAATAAAAGAAAGAGTAGCTCCGTTTAATGCTGAATATAGAACAAACAGAGCTGTTGCAGTTGAAGCCTGTATTTTTTGTACTCTTGCGCTCAGGTAAAAAACAAGGCCGAGTTCGGCTATAATCAGGCCAAAAAATACAAGTTTATTTCCGAATATAAGATTAATTAAGGCCTGGCTGTTTGATACATAGAATGCGACAAAACCGGTCAACCCGAGACCTATGGCCATCCAGTTGTAAACGCTGCGTATAAATTCATTGACCAATACCTGGGTTTGCGGTTTGCTATATGGTATAGAATTTTGCATATTACCTCCTTGGATATTAGTCGAGTGCCTGCCCTGGTGCTATGCGATAACCTGACTGGTGTATTGTGGTTTTAGTTGGAACCGAAAAATTAGCTCACTAAAGCCTATAGACCAAGTCTGGGCCAGGGGTCGAGTGGAAAAATGGTCGAGTGCTTGACTACTCAACTACTCAACTATTTAACTATTTAACGATATTTATTATAATAACACATTTTATATCATATTCAAGAAATAAGTTTTTTTTAAAGTATAACATGATATATATATTAATAACTAACTTAAATAGTATAGTAATTTATTTTTTATATCCTGATCATCCTGTATATCCTGTCAAAAAAAGTCTGCCATATGAAGCCGGATCAATTATACAAAAACCTTTGTGAGCTTGCGGAAAAACTTGATATCGAGGTGTCAGAGCAAAACCTGCGAAAAACGGGAGTAAGGGCAACAAGCGGTTTTTGCAAGGTAAAAGGTAAAAATCTTTTTATCATGGACAAAAATATATCTGTGCAGAAAAAAATTAGAATTCTTGCAGAGTTCTTAGGTAAAATGCCGCATGAAAATATATATGTTGTGCCTGCTGTTCGTGATATTCTTGGTACGCAAAATTAATTTCGACAAGATATACAGGATGATCAGGATAAAAGAAAAAAGTAACCCTTCACGGCTTGAAACTTGAAATTGGAAAGTAGAAATTGGGGAGAACAGTACAAAAGCATGAGGGCCAAATTTCCAATTTCCAATTTCCAATTTCTATGGATCGTTGCATATTTATCAGGCTTTTTGCTAAAAGTTTACATAATATACCTTATCAGTCGTTGTCAAAATCCATTTAAATCCCTCTCAAACAGAAAACACAAAAATCTGTGTAATCTGCGCCTGCCCCGCCTGCCCCGTAGCTCCGGCAGATGGTACCGGGGTGGCTCCGGAAGATCGTACTGGGGTAACCTGCCCGCAATGCCTTTGGATGGATTTAACGAAGTATTATAATCGGGTGTTTACAACGTCATTTTACTATATTAACTCAATTATAACGCATGGCAGGCGGGTCTGTGGATTAAAAACATTGAATGAAATTCTTATCTGTGATAATTTAATTTAAGTTCAGCCACTAAGGGCTGTAAATAGTCGAGTAGTCAACCACTCGACCATTTTCCCACTCGACCACTCGACCAATATCAATTTGAAATGAGCCAGAATACAAGAAAGATATATACGGTTTCTGAGATAACGTCAGAAATTAAAACATTACTTGAAGAAAACTTTCCTTTTGTATGGATATCAGGGGAAATATCGAATTTAAGCGCACCTGTTTCCGGGCATTTTTATTTTACATTAAAAGATGAAAATGCCCAGATAAGAGCCGTGATGTTTCGTGGCCAGAACAGAAAACTAAAATTTACACTCGAAGATGGCTTGAGCATTATTGGATTGGGCAGGATAAATCTTTATGAACCTCGTGGGAATTATCAGATTATATTTGAATATTTAGAGCCAAAAGGTATTGGCGCTTTACAGCTCGCTTTTGAAAAACTAAAAAAACGTCTTTCCGAGGAGGGCCTTTTTGACGATAAATATAAAAGCCCCCTTCCCTTTTTGCCAAATAAAATTTGTATAATAACATCTCCAAGTGGCGCGGTAATTCATGATGTTATAAATATTATTCACAGGCGCTTTTATAATATTTCTATTGAAATTATACCTGTTAAAGTTCAAGGTGATGGAGCTGTTCAGGAAATTGTTTCAGCTTTTGATATTATAAATAAACTCGCTGAATCCGATGGCGGTGCTGAAGTGGTAATCCTTGCAAGAGGCGGCGGCTCTATAGAAGATCTTGCTGCATTTAATTCTGAGGAAGTTGCGAGAGCTATATTTGCATCCAAGATTCCTGTAATTTCCGCTGTTGGTCATGAGACCGATTATACAATATCTGATTTTGTTGCTGATCTTAGAGCACCGACTCCTTCTGCTGCAGCCGAGCTCGTTGTTCCACTTAAGAATGAACTCAAAAATAGATGTGATGAGCTGTTTAAAAATTTAATCGCAAGAATATATTATAATATTGACAAGTTAAATAGTACTTTAAACGAAATAAATAATCGCCTTGTTGATCCAAGAAAAAATATTCAAGATTTCAGACTAAGAATTGATGATTATACTGATCGATTATTAAAATCTATATATAATATTATAGATAAATGGCGTGCTCAACTTATATGGATGTCCAGAAGTTTATATGCAAATAGTCCTTATAAACATATCAATAATCTTAATGTAATACTTAAGCAATTGAATGGCAATCTCCTATCATCTATAGATATATATTTACAAAATAGGCGTTCTAAAACAATTGTACTCGCTTCAAGGCTGAAAGATTTAAGTCCTATTGCTATACTGGATCGTGGTTATAGTATAACGAGAACTATTCCTGATGCAGTTGTGGTAAGGGATCCAAAAATGGTAAAATTAGGTCAGGACCTTGAGGTAATGGTAGCTAAAGGTTCTTTAATTTGTCGTGTAGAAGGAAAATCATATAATGGCTAAGATGACTTTTGAAAAATCTTTAAAACAGCTTGAGCAGATAGTTCAGGAGCTCGAATCCGGGAATCTGCCCCTTGAGAACGCTATGAAAAAATTTGAAGAAGGCGTTAAACTTTCAAAATATTGTTCTGAAAAACTGGATGAAACCGAAAAAAAGATTAGTGTTTTATTGCGTGATAATAAGGGTGACATAACTGAGGAACCCTTCATGCCTGAGAATGAATCAAAAGATGATTAAAAATCCGGCATCCAGTTTTGATCTGAATTCATACCTTATTTCAAAGCGTAAGAAAGTTAATGCTTTTATTAATGAGATTCTAAATAATACTGTGAATTCCAGCCGTATTGTTCAAGCAATGCATTATTCTCTTATGGCCGGTGGAAAACGAGTAAGGCCCATTCTGTGTATTGCTGCATCTGAGGCTGTGGGAGGAAATGCAGATGATGTTTTGCCCGCGGCCTGCGCTCTTGAAATGATCCACACTTATTCTCTAATCCATGATGATCTGCCCGCGATGGATAATGATGATCTGCGAAGGGGAAAGCCTACATGTCATATAGCATTTGACGAGGCTACAGCTATTCTTGCAGGTGATGCACTTCTTACTTTAGCCCTCCGAATCCTCTCATCAATTAATTTAATTAATGAAAAAAATTCATCAAACTGGCTGAGAGTTGTACATAGAATTTCATTTGCTGCCGGGCACAACGGCATGATAGAGGGGCAGATGAGGGATATAGCATCGGAAGGTACCTTGCTTTCTTTAGAAGAGCTTGAAAATATGCATTCCTTAAAAACAGGGGCTCTTATTGAAGCTGCAATATTTTCTGGTGCCCTGTTAGGCGGTGGAAGTCCAAGGCAGATTGATCAGCTCGAGATTTATGCAAAGAATATAGGTCTTGCATTTCAGGTTGCCGATGACATTCTTAACGTCGAAGGTGACCCGGCTGTTATGGGAAAAGCTGCAGGCACTGATAATGCCCGCGGAAAAAGCACATATCCATCCATAATGGGATTAAACGAATCCAAAGAATTTGCAAAAAAAATTGTACGCAATGCCTTGCAAGCTCTTGATGATTTTGATAATAAATCTGATCCTCTCAGTGCTATTGCATGCTATATAATTGAAAGGAAAAAGTAACTCAGGTTGATAGACTGAAGGCTGAAGACTGAAGGCTGAAGGTAAGTATATCAATCATCTCGCAATGCTCGAATTAAGTCATTCAAGACTTTTAACACAAGAAGTCTAAGAAATGGCGTGTTAGGCTGAAGCTCCATTTCACCTTCAGCCTTCAGTCTATCTACCTTCAGCCTTCTATCTTTAAAATAGGAGTTGTAGTTGTTTTGAGTTTACTAGAAAAAATTAATTCTCCTTCAGACTTAAAGAGTCTTTCACGGTCGGATCTTCCTGTTCTTGCAGCAGAAATACGCAAAGTTATAGTTGATGTTGTATCTAAAAACGGAGGTCACCTGGCGTCAAGTCTGGGTGCTGTTGAGCTTGCTATTGCAATCCATTATGTTTTTGATGCTCCTGATGATAAGATAATCTGGGACGTAGGGCATCAGGCTTATGCTCACAAGCTCATTACAGGACGCAGAGAACAGTTCCATACGCTTAGACAATACCAGGGAATATGCGGGTTTACACGTATGAGTGAAAGCCCTTATGATGCATTTTCAACTGGACACAGCGGCACATCAATATCTGCAAGCCTTGGTATGGCATGCGCCAAACGTTTAAAAAATGATAAATCAAAAGTTGTAGCAGTTATAGGAGATGGTTCCATGACTGCCGGGCTGGCTTATGAAGGACTAAACCAGGCTGGAGACATTCATAAGGATCTTATTGTTGTTTTTAATGACAATGATATGTCAATTGCTCGGAATGTTGGTGCCTTATCATCTCTGTTAAGCAGAACATTTTCTGCAAAATATCTGCAGGATTTTAAAAAAGAGCTTGGCGATTTTCTTAAATCATTACCCAAAATCGGTGGCGATATATATCAATTTGCAAAGCGTTCAGAGGAATCTTTAAAGAATTTGATAACTCCTGGAATACTGTTTGAAGCATTCAACTTTGAATATTTTGGCCCCATAAATGGCCACAAGCTTAATCACCTTATAGATATACTTAATAATATCAAATACCTTAATGAGCCTGTACTTCTTCATGTTACTACAAAAAAGGGTAAGGGATACCCTCCTGCTGAAAAGAATCCCGTCTATTTTCATGGTGTTGGAAGTTTCGAGGTTAAGACGGGCAATTGTATTAAGGAAAAAGGCCCTATTCCTACCTATACAGAAGTATTTGGCAATACCATGGTCGAACTGGCCGGAAAAGATAATAAGATTATTGCTGTAACTGCTGCTATGCCTGAAGGAACTGGACTGGCTAAATTTGCGGAGACCTATCCGGAAAGATTTTTTGATGTCGGAATTGCTGAACAGCATGGTGTTACTTTTGCTGCAGGTTTAGCTACAGAGGGATTTAAACCTGTAGTGGCAATATATTCTACTTTTCTTCAGCGAGCATATGATCAGATATTGCATGATGTATGTATAGAAGCTCTTCCAGTAATTTTTGCTGTTGATAGAGGGGGTATTGTTGGTGATGATGGAGCAACTCACAATGGGTTGTTCGATTTATCTTATCTCAGAAGCCTGCCCAATATGGTAGTGATGGCCCCTAAGGATGAAAATGAACTGCGTCGAATGCTTGTAACTTCTCTTGGCTATAATGGACCAATTGCTTTTCGTTATCCGCGTGGAAGAGGAACCGGCGTAAATATTTCAGAGGACATTACCCCTTTACAGATTGGCAAGGCAGAAGTTCTTAAAGAAGGCGGGGACATACTTATATTAGCTTTAGGCAGACCTGTTTGTGAAGCTCTTTCTGCGCATTCAAAGTTAGCTGAAGAACATAATATATCATCTACGGTTGTAAACTGCCGTTTTGTTAAACCTCTTGATACTGAATTGATAACTTCTCTGGCAAAAAAAATACCGCGAATAATAACTATTGAGGAAAATGTGCGACAGGGTGGATTCGGAAGCGCAATTCTTGAATGCTTGAATGATAAAGGAATAACTTCATTTAATCTTAAACGTATAGGCATCCCTGATATTTTTGTTGAGCACGGCCCGCAGGGACTTCTCAGATCTAAATATAACATAGATGCACCCGCCATAGTAAATGCCGCCAGGGAACTTATGAATATAGGTGGAAGGTTGAAGGCTGAAGGTGGAAGGTGGAAGGCTGAAGACTGAAGGTGGAAGGAGGTTTTGTAAAAGTCTCAAAGAAAGTAAGGCTTGATTTGCTACTTATTGAGAAGGGATTAGTATCAAGTCATCAACGTGGTCGTGCTCTGATAATGGCAGGCAAGGTTATTGTAAATGACCAGCGAATAGATAAGCCAGGCGTCCTGGTATCTGAAGATGATAATATTGTTCTGAAAGAAGCAGATATTCCGTATGTCAGCAGGGGTGGTCTAAAGCTTGAAGAAGCATTGAAATCTTTTAAAATAAAAGTTGACGGCCTTGTATGTCTCGATGTGGGCACATCTACCGGCGGATTTACAGACTGTTTGCTGCAGCATGGCGCAACTTGTATTTTTGCCGTAGATGTCGGATATGGGCAAATAGACTGGAAGCTAAGACAGGACCCAAGAGTCGTTATTATAGAACGTACAAATATTCGGAATATATCTTCCGACACCCTGCCCCAACTCGTGGATCTCGTAACTATAGACGTTTCCTTTATTTCCCTCAAAATTGTTGTACCTTCAGTAATTAAGTTTTTAAAACAAAACTCAAGAATTATTGCGTTGATAAAACCTCAGTTTGAAGTTGGTAAAGGCAAAATCGGAAAAGGCGGTGTGTTGCGCGATCCAACTCTTCATAATGAAGTTATAAAGGATCTCACGGAATTTTTTACTAAAACAGGTTTGAAATGCGAATCGGTCATTCCTTCGCCAATACTTGGTTTCAAAGGGAACAAGGAGTTTTTTATTTCTCTGAGACTGAAACATTCTTAGAATTTTACGAAATTTGTTATGAACTTGAGAGTCCAAAGTTCTGCCGTCATGCCGGACTTGATCCGGCATCCAGCTTCATTATGCTGTTGGAATTATTCTGGATTCCGGCTTTCGCCGGAATGACAGAAAGGGGGCCGGAATGACGTCACGAATGAATCAATGCCAAGAATATCAATGCGTTAAAAGAACTTTGGACTCTCAAGTTATGAATATTAAGGTTTTTAATCTTGATTTATTCAGGTTAAGCATATAAAAGGAATTTTTTGTTTGATTCAAAACAATTCAATCAGAGAGGAGTTTAAGTGAGTGAAATGGTTGAACAATTAAGAAACATTGCCTTTGTTGCGCATGGAGGTGCGGGAAAAACGTCTCTGGCGGAAGTTATGCTATATAATGCTGGAGTTATAAATCGACTTGGACGTGTTGAAGACGGTAATACCGTGATGGACTTTGAGCCGGAAGAGCTTAAACGAACAATGAGTTTAAGCAGTGGATTTCACCAATACAACTGGAAGCAACAGATAGTTAGTATAATTGATACACCAGGTGATCAGAACTTTTTTTCAGATACAAGGAGCTGTATGCAGGCAGCAGATGGAGTCGTCGTTATTATAGATGCCGTTGATGGTTTGAAAGTTCAGACCGAGATGGCATGGGATTTTGCTAATGAATTAGCTCTGCCTTGTGTTATTTTTATAAATAAATTGGACAGGGAACGTTCTGATTTTTTCCGTACTTTTAAAGATGCCACAGATACTTTTGAACCAAAACCAATTATTCTTCAACTTCCAATAGGTTCTGAATCCGAATTTAATG
>JAHIKR010000166.1 GCA_018897415.1 Pseudomonadota bacterium | reverse complement strand
TTAGTGAGCTAATTTTCCGGTTCCAACTGAAAACATACCATGCCAGTCAGGTTGTTGCATAGCGCGAGGGCGGGCTTTAGGCACTTTAGCTCACTTTAGGCAATTTAGGCACTTTAGTTAGAAATATAAGATAACATCATCTCAACTACTTCATTAACAGAAAGATAGCTAGAATCTATCATTACCGCATCATCGGCCGGTTTCATCGGCGCTACTTCTCTTTTTCTGTCATTCTCATCTCGAAGCCCAATTTCTATTTCAACCTCCTCAAGTGTCTGGAAACTTTTTGACTCTAACTCTCTATAACGCCTTATTGCTCTTACTTTTTGGGAGGCATTTAAATAAAACTTCATATCAGCATCAGGGAACACGACAGTCCCCATGTCACGTCCTTCGAATACAACTCCTTTTTCCCTGCCCATACTTCTTTGCAAATCTAGAAGATACTTTCTTACCACCGGCCTGGCTGAAACTGCCGACGCCAGCATCGATATTTCAGGAGTCCTGATTTGATCAGTAATATCTGAATTATTTGATAAAAGACGCAATCCTCTTTCATCCTTTACAAAATTTAAATTCAGGGTGCTGCATAAATTCTCAAGACCCATATCATCATCCTGACCTACCCCTGCATATCTGGCCTCAAATGCAATACCTCTGTAAAGAGCCCCTGTATCAATATATTTGTAGTTAAGACGATCAGCAATTTCGCGGCTTACAGTTGTTTTACCGGCACCTGCCGGACCATCTATTGTAATGATGAGGCGTTTCATTAAATTATTTTTTCAAGAGCATTTAAAAAACGTACATTTTCTTCATAGAGGCCAACATTTATTCTTATATAGTTCGGATATCCGTATAATGTCATGGAACGAACAATAACGCCCTGTCTGAGCATTTTTTCAAAAACCTCATCAGCATCTTTCCCAACGTCTATCAAAAAAAAGTTTGCCTCTGTCGGGAAATATTTAATATTCATCCTGTCAAGAGATGTATATAAAAAATCAAGCCCTTCATGAATAAGAGATAAGGTTTTCTCCAGAAAAGCTTTGTCTTCAAGCGCAGCGCCGGCACCAACCTGTGCCAACGAACTTGCGTTAAAAGGCTGCCTTACCCTGTTCAGCAGGCTCGCTATTTCTTGCGGCATAATACCATAGCCTATTCTAAGGCCGGCCAGACCATAAGCTTTTGAAAATGTTCTAAGCATAACCAGTGCAATCCCGGAATCAAGGTAATCAATGCTTCTGGCACAGCTTTTATCCCGTACAAATTCAATATAAGCTTCATCCACTACTACCAGAACTTCACTGGGAATGCTTTGCAGAAAATCTTTAAAATCTTTTTTTGATATAACGGTTCCAGTAGGATTATTAGGATTACATATAAAAATCATGCGCGTTCTGGATGAAATTCTGTCTCTGATTCCATCCAGGTCAACAGAAAGAGATTTTAATGGAACCTGAACCGGTGTCGCTCCAGCGCAACATACCATTATATTGTACATAAGAAATGATGGATAAGGCATTATTGCCTCATCACCCGGACGCAGCAAGGCACGCGTAATCATACCAATAATTTCATCAGAACCGTTTCCTAAAACAATGTTTCCAGCTGCGACTTCGAATTTTTTTGCAATATTTCTTACCAGATCATGCCCGCTTCCATCTGGATAGCGGTTCAGCTTTCCTATTGCATCCTGGATAGCTTTTACAGCCAAAGGAGACGGCCCTAATGGATTTTCATTAGATGCAAGCTTGATAGAATCGCTAATGCCATATTCTCTCTCAAGCTCCTCAAGGGGTTTGCCTGGAGAATAAGGCTTTATCGCTAAAATATAATCAGGTACTGATAATTTCATTTTGCAATTTCAGACATAAGACATTTTAAAAAATTATTGCTTAAAATCAATATATTAAATATAAATCTACATACTAAAAAAACACAATAAATAGCAAGTATGCAAGTTATCAGAAATTTATAAACTCAAGTTTCTCACCACTAATTCCCATGGACATTCTCTGGCAGGTATTAGATGGTTTTTTTAAAAAGCAAAATATGTTCACTCTGGCTTTGGCAACGGCACCATACTCACTCAGTTTGTAAGGAGCGAAACATGCACGGCATTTTATCCCTGGTGAAAAACCTTCTATGTGCCTGTCCTGGTCAAATCCCAAGGTATA
>JAHIKR010000165.1 GCA_018897415.1 Pseudomonadota bacterium | reverse complement strand
TATGATAAAAAATGTTCTTTCAGTGTCTCTTAAAAGTAAAGGTAAAGAAGTTATTCTTTCTTCTGTTA
Organism: Pseudomonadota bacterium; assembly: GCA_018897415.1. Classification (GTDB taxonomy): domain Bacteria; phylum Desulfobacterota; class Desulfobacteria; order Desulfobacterales; family ETH-SRB1; genus B13-G4. The sequence goes on along the minus strand of JAHIKR010000165.1, from coordinate 2,797 downwards.
AATGCGACGAAAGAATAAATGAAATGGAATTTTATTTTCCTTTAAATCATATTACCCCTTTAAAGCTAAAAAAGATTTTCAGTGATAATGCCGGTATTGACATATCCTCCGGCTTTTCAAACCAGATAGAAAAACTTTATTTTTCACCTTCAGAAGGTTTTATGAAGGGGTATATTGATACGATATTCCGGCATAACGGCAGGTTTTATATTGTTGACTGGAAATCAAATTTTTTAGGCACAAGCATTAAAGACTATGCACGGGATTTATTAATAGAAGCTATAAAGTCTAATTATTACAATCTGCAGTATTATATCTATACTCTTGCCCTTCACCAGTATTTGAAATGGCGAATGCCGAAATACAGCTATGACAATGATTTTGGCGGAGTGTTTTATGTCTTTATAAGAGGGGTGGACAGCAATTTGGGTCCGGAATTTGGGGTCTTTGATGATATACCTGAAAACAAATTCATTGAGAAGCTTGGAAGGTTGCTTATCCCGAACTTTGTAACTACAGGTGGATAGACTGAAGGCTGAAGTCCGAAGCCTATTTACCCTTCAGTCTTCAGTCTTCAGCCTATTCACCTGAGCAGTTTTTTAATACCATTATGAACAAAAGCAACATTACAAGATTACATCAAGCAGGAATACTAACCGATATAGATATCCATTTCGCAGGGTTTATGACGGATCTTGCAGGCAGCAAATATCAGGAAGTTTTTCTTGGGGCAGCTTTTGTAAGTAATGTTACAGGCAAGGGAGATGTGTGTCTTGACCTTGCATCATTTGCCGGGGAAGTGTTGCTTGAAAAAGATGACGGAATGGATGCCGTTATATGTCCCGGGCTTTCTGTATGGAAAGACAATTTGATGTCAACAAAGGTTGTCGGAAGGCCTGGAGATCTTTGCCCTCTTATACTTGATGAAGAAAACAGGCTTTATCTTTATCGCTACTGGGAGTATGAAAAGAAACTTTCTGATTCTATAAAGGAACGCGTTAAAGAGGATATTAGCGGCTTAAATTTGTCGCTTATAAAAGACAGCATAAAGAGACTTTTCCCTGAAATAATAGATGGTGATGTTAACTGGCAAAGGGTTGCAGCCATAACTTCTGCTTTTAAAAAGTTTTGCGTTATTTCCGGTGGCCCGGGAACAGGCAAAACTACAACTGTTGCAAAAATCCTGGCGCTTTTATTAGAGCAGAAAAGCAAAGAAGAAAACCTTAGAATTTTTCTTGCGGCTCCGACGGGAAAAGCTGCGGCAAGGTTAAGTGAGTCTATCGGAAATATTAAAAAAAAGCTAAATTGCAAAGATTATATAAAAGCAGCAATACCAGCGGAAGCTTTTACAATTCACAGGCTGCTGAAGACTATTATTGGCTCTCCTTTTTTTCGTCACAATTCTGAAAATCCCCTTCCTGCCGATATTGTTGTAATAGATGAAGCCTCGATGGTTGACCTTCCCTTAATGTCAAAACTCATACAGGCTGTCCCGGTTGATGCAAGGCTCATACTGATAGGAGATAGCGATCAACTGGCATCAGTGGATCCTGGCTCAGTACTTGGCGACATTTGCGGCAGCAGCCATGTTCGCGGATTTACAGCAGATTTTATTGATAGGGTCGAAGAATTAACAGATGAAAAATTTACAGATTCTATTAAACAATATAAAGACATAAAGGTTTTACATGACTGCATTGTTATTTTGAAAAAAAATTACAGGTTCGCTGATAGCAGTGGAATCGGCGGATTAAGCAGGGCTGTGAAGCTCGGAGACATTGATAAAGCTTTATATCTGCTGAAAAATGAGAGTGACAGAAGTATAATATTGGAAAAAATACTGTCGGCTGATAATTTCAAACGAATTCTTACGGATAAAGTTATTAAATTTTATTCAGAATATCTTAAAACCGATGACCCGGGCATTGCGCTTGAACTTTTTAATCGCTTTAAAATATTGTGCGCTATAAAGATGGGGCAATTCGGGGTCTATGCAGTAAATAAAATTATTGAACAGATATTGAGCCGTGAAAATCTGATACAGACTGAAAATTTATGGTATAGAGGCAGACCGGTTCTCATAACCAGCAACGACTATAAACTCGGCCTTTTTAACGGGGATATTGGTATAACAATGCAGATTCCTGGAGCTGTCAGTGATGATATGTATGTATTTTTCCCTGGAACTTCTGGAGAATTGAGATATTTTTTGCCTTACAGATTGCCCCAGCATGAAACGGTTTATGCGATGACGGTTCACAAGAGCCAGGGATCTGAGTTTGAAAACGTTTTTCTCATTCTGCCGGATAAAGATTATCCTGTACTTTCCAGAGAGCTTGTTTATACAGGAATTACAAGAGCTATCCGGAGTGTAACAATATTGGGTAAAGAAGAAGTTTTAAGAACTTCGATATCAAGGGTAATTAAGCGCAAGTCAGGTCTTCATGATTCTCTCTGGGGAGGAAGGTCATCTCAAATTTTCTAAGTCAGCCAAGTCTTGAGATCTGCCCGTAGCTCGCTTATTCTTCTTTAAGTTTTCAATATCAATGAAATCAATCTGAATCCCATGTATATATTCACTAACTTTAGATTTATAACACTCCCCAAAATCCAAACCCCCTGCTGTCGTTAACAAATCAATTCTATTAGGCGGGTAGCCAAGCTGTATGATCTGGTTTGCAGCAATAAAATCTTCCAATTCAAGACCTAATGAACCAAATCCAAATTGATCTAATGCACTTAATAGCCTCTGCGCATTTTTCGGGGACGACTCTATCCAAATGTCGAGGTCTTTTGT
>JAHIKR010000164.1 GCA_018897415.1 Pseudomonadota bacterium | reverse complement strand
TATATAACCAGACCTCTTTCGATTACTTGCCGTCCCAAGCGTACGACCGATGCATTGGCAGGTTAAAATCGGAGTTAAGAAACTATGGATGCATATCTTTACAAACCCCTCGATGAGAAAAAAGTTAAATGCAATCTTTGCAACCATCGGTGTGTGATTAAAAATGGCAGGCGCGGAATATGCGGTGTGCGGGAGAACCAGGAAGGAGTTCTGAACACCCTGGTTTATGGAAAACTTATAGCAAGGCATATAGACCCTATTGAAAAAAAGCCTCTGTTTCATTTTTTTCCGGGAAGTCTGTCCTATTCTATAGCAACAGTTGGTTGCAACTTTAAATGCTTGTTTTGCCAGAACGCAGACATTGCCCAGATGCCGTCAAACCATGATGGAATGATAATGGGTGATTTTTTTACACCTGAAGATATTGTGGATGCAGCGGAAAGGGAAAACTGCAAAAGCATAGCATATACATATACTGAGCCCACCGTATATTTTGAATTTGCATATGATACCGCTAAGATCGCACATGAAAAGGGAATCCTGAACGTATTTGTGACAAATGGATACATGACTTCTGAAGCCCTTGAAATGATAAGTCCATATCTTGATGCGGCAAATGTTGACTTAAAGGCTTTTAACAAAAAGTTTTATAAAGAAATTTGCAAAGCGAAACTGGAACACGTGAAAGAGACCTTGAAACTGATGAAATCGCTTGGCATTTTTGTTGAAGTAACTACTCTCCTTATTCCGGGGTTGAACGACGACAAGCATGAGCTTGAAATGCTGGCAGAATTCCTTGTAGAATCTCTTGGTCCAGAGACGCCATGGCATATAAGCAGGTTCCATCCGACATATAAGCTTTTAGACCGGTCATCCACACCTATAGAAACGCTTATTATGGCCCGTGAGATTGGTATTAAAAAGGGCTTGAGATATGTTTATACAGGCAATGTGCCGGGTGAAAACAGTGAGAACACGTTCTGTTATAAATGCAACAATATCCTTATCGACAGGTGGGGTTTTTATGTAAGGAAGAACCTGATAGAAAATGGCAAGTGCACACATTGTGGAGCGCATATTGACGGGGTGGGGCTGTAGTTTTGCTGGAACGAATTCTGACATGCGGAAGGATGATAAAGTTCAGCCATACTGTATTTGCTCTCCCCTTTGCTTTTTCCGCAGTAATACTTGCTCAGCGCCAGCATCAGATGATTATATCGGATATTTTCTGGATTTTGGCTGCCATGATTGGAGCACGCTCCTCAGCCATGGGGTTTAACAGGATAGTGGATGCAAGGTTGGACGCAAAGAATCCACGTACTTCTATTCGCGCAATACCATCAGGAAAGCTTTCTTTATCTTCAGCAATATTATTTGTAATTTTCTTTTCAGGTCTCTTTATATTTGCTTCAGCAATGCTCGGAAAACTCTGCTTTTATCTTTCCTTTCCTACACTTGTTGTACTCTTTTCATATTCCTATACAAAAAGATTTACCTGGCTTTCCCATATTTATCTGGGCTTTGCCATATCTCTTGCCCCTGCAGGTGCATGGATAGCCCTTGCCAAAACCTTTTCATGGTCTGTTCTTATTCTTTCACTTGCCCTTATGACCTATATTGCCGGCTTTGACATTCTTTATTCGTGCCAGGACATTGAATTTGACAAGGATGAAGGGCTTTTTTCCATACCTGCTAATTTTGGTGTAAAAAAAGCACTTATAATTGCTTCTATTATACATCTTGCTTCTTTCTGTTTTTTCTTTCTGATCTATATTGTTTTTGATATGAACCTGATGTACTTTTTCGCAGTAGTTATAATTGGAATTTTATTAATTGTTGAGCACCGACTGGTTAAGCCGGATGATCTCAGCAATATTAATCTTGCTTTTTTTCATGTTAACAGCTTAATTTCCATAACTTTATTCATAGGTGTTCTGGCAGACGAGCTGGTCAGGCGGTGGATGTGAACAAGAAAATAGTAGTAGCAATATGCGGAGCCTCCGGGTCTATTTACGGAATAAGGCTGTTAAAGGCTATTTTAATAAATCCGGTAGAGATATATCTTATAATTTCAAGTGCCGGCTATAAAGTACTTGAGCATGAAACCGGTTACAGAGGTGAATCCTTTTCATCTTTCTTAAAGGACAAAGGCATTACATTTAACAAGAAAGCTCAGTTATACACATATAATCAGGATGATTTTTTTGCTCCACCTGCAAGCGGGTCATTCAGGAATGACGGCATGGTTATTGCCCCATGCTCAATGAAAACACTTGGAGCAATTGCTTCCGGTATAGCAGACAACCTCATTCACAGAGCTGCTGATGTAAATCTCAAAGAAAAGCGTCCGTTGATCCTGCTGCCAAGGGAGACCCCTTTAAACCTTATCCATTTGAAGAACATGTACGTGGCAGCCAAGGCGGGTGCAACTATCATGCCTCCATCCCCCTCATTTTATTCACACCCTCAAAACATCTCCGACCTTGTTGACTCTGTAATTGCAAGGGTTCTCGACC
>JAHIKR010000163.1 GCA_018897415.1 Pseudomonadota bacterium | reverse complement strand
TAGATGACATCAGGGACAGGATAACACATGTTCTCCGTGGTCAGGATGGCCTGGTAAATACTCCAAAGCAGATTTTGCTGTATAAAGCTCTTGGAGCACCTGTTCCAGAATTTGCCCATATGTCTTTAACGCTTGATCCCCAAAAGGCTAAGATTTCAAAACGAACTCACGGAGAATTGGTCGCTGTACATTTTTACAGGGAGCATGGTTTTTTGCCCTGGGCTTTAGTAAACTTTCTGGTCCGTCTTGGATGGTCAACGCCTGATTCCAGAGATATCTTTTCAAAAGAGGAACTTATTGAAGCATTTTCTTTAGAGGGAATAAACAGGGCTAATTCTGTTTTTAATGTTAATAAAAATGATCCAAAGTTTTTTACAGATCCAAAAGCTCTTAGCATAAACTCCCATTATATAAGGAATATTTCTATTGAAGAACTTGAGCCTTATGTTAAGGCAGAACTTGAAAGAGCTGGAATTTGGAATCCTGAGTTTGAATCAACAAAGCGTGACTGGTTCCTTGCTACAATAGATCTTATTCGAAGCAGATATCATGTTACCACAGAGTTCGCCACACTTGGCAGAGCATATTTTTCCGATGAGTATCAAATAGAAGAAAAAGCTCTGAAAAAAAACATTTTAAAGCATGATGGCCTGAAAAATTGGTTTTCTATTTTAGCAGACCGCCTTGAGGCTATTGAGTCATTTTCTATTGAAGAAACCGAGAATGTGATACGGGATATGGCTGAAGAATTCGGCGTAAAGGCGGGAGTTTTGATAAATGGAATACGTGCGGCAGTTACGGGGCAGACAGTTGGGCCGGGTCTTTTTGATATCCTTATTGCCATTGGGCAGAAACGAGTTGTAGAACGCCTGCGCAAGGCAGTATCATTATTTCCTTGATATTGGTCGAGTGGTTGACTACCCGACTACTTGACCACTCGACCACTCGACCACTTATATTTATCCCTTCTTTTGGGCTTTTTGAATCTTTGCCCAAGTATCACGTAGGGTAACCGTTCGGTTAAATACCAGTTTACTTTCAGATGAATCAACTGAATCAACGCAGAAATAGCCCAGTCTTTCAAACTGGTATCTGCTTCCTGGCGACGCGCCCGCCAGGCTCGGTTCTGCACGGCACGAAGAAAGCGTTTCCAGCGAGTTTGGATTCAAGCAATCTTTGAAATCTTCAGCTTCTTTTTTATCGCTGGGATTTGCAACGTTAAATAAATGATCGTAAAGACGCACTTCTGCTTCTATTGAATGGGCAGCAGAGACCCAGTGGAGAGTTGCCTTAACCTTGCGTCCATCCGGAGAGTCTCCGCCTTTTGTTTTTGGATCATATGTACAGTGAAGCTCAATCACCTCACCTGTTTGCTCATCCTTTACCACTCCCACACATGTTATAAAATATGCATATCGCAGACGCACCTCACGTCCGGGTGCAAGGCGAAAAAATTTTTTTGGTGGGTCTTCACGGAAATCTTCCTGTTCTATATAAAGTACCCGCGAAAAAGGAACCTTACGTATTCCCATGCCGGGATCTTCCGGATTGTTAAGGGCATCCAGCTCTTCAACGATATCTTCTGGATAATTGTCAATGATCACCTTAAGGGGGCGAAGTACTGCCATGACGCGGGGAGCTCGTTTATTCAGATCTTCCCGGATGTTATATTCAAGCAGGGCTATATCGACCATGCTGTCTCTCTTGGCGACACCAATACGGTCACAGAAATTACGCATTGACTCAGGTGTGTAGCCACGCCTCCTGATACCGGAAAGGGTAGGCATTCGTGGATCATCCCATCCATTGACATGTCCCTTTTCTACAAGTTCCACAAGTTTTCTCTTGCTCAACACTGTGTAACTGAGATTGAGGCGGGCGAACTCTATTTGCTGGGGATGGCATTCCACTTCAAGTTCATCAAGAATCCAGTCATATAAAGGACGGTTGTTCTCAAATTCCAGCGTACAGATGGAATGAGTGATCCCTTCTATTGAATCCGAAAGGCAGTGGCTGAAATCATACATGGGGTAGATGCACCACTTGTCGCCTGTTCTGTGATGGCTAACACGCCTGATACGATATAGAGCAGGATCTCTCATGTTCAGATTTGGTGATGACATATCAATTTTTGCCCTGAGAACACAGGAACCGTCTTCAAACTTTCCTGCTCGCATGCGCTCGAACAGATCGAGATTTTCTTCAACTGAACGGTTACGGTAAGGACTTTCCTTGCCCGGTTCTGTCAGGGTGCCTCGATACTTTCTTATTTCCTCGGCACTCAGATCACAGACGTAAGCCTTGCCTTTTTTGATCAATTGAACGGCATACTGATACAGTTGTTCAAAGTAGTCAGATGTATAAAAAAGCCTGTTACCCCAGTCAAAACCAAGCCACCTGACATCTGATTTTATTGATTCCACATATTCTGTATCTTCCTTGCTTGGATTGGTATCATCAAATCTTAAATTGCATATTCCATTGTTTTCGGCTGCAATCCCGGAATTAAGGCAAATAGACTTTGCATGGCCGATATGCAGATAGCCGTTAGGCTCCGGTGGAAATCGGGTGACTACTTTGCCGTCATTTTTGTTTGCCTTAATATCTTCTGCAATAATATTTCGTATGAAGTCGGATGCGGGTTCGGAATTTATACTGTTCGACTTAGGCATATATATTTTTCTCCATACCGCTATAGATCTCCATTTTCCTGAAAGCTAAAAAAGCCTTTATGATTAAAAATGATGTGATCAAGCAGCTTGATGCCAAGAGTTTTTCCGGCAGATTTTAACTGCATGGTAATTTCAATATCTTCTTTACTTGGAGTTAAAGTTCCTGCCGGATGGTTATGTGCTACGATTATTGAGGCTGCCCGATCGGTGATTGGATCAGCAAAGACCTCTCTTGGATGCACTTGTGTCTTGTTGACAAGGCCAACGGAAACCACTCTGCTTATTATAACTTCATTGGCACCGTTGAGTGAGAGGCATATAAAATGTTCCTGTTTTCGGTCTGCAAAATGGCTGATCAGCGGAAGTACATCAGCAGGAGATGAAATTTTT
>JAHIKR010000162.1 GCA_018897415.1 Pseudomonadota bacterium | reverse complement strand
GCAGAATAGGGCATCGTCAATGGATGCCGGATGGTTTTTTCCCAAGGCTGGCAAACAGCATAAAAAAAAGAACGGCTCTTTTAACAAATATTTGGAAAAGGTCTAACCCATACGGTGATTAGCCGTTCATCTGGTTTGTTTCATAAAACGTAACTACTCAGGTTGTTAGGTTCAGGGTTCAGGGTTAGTCGGCTTTTAACCTTGAACCGTGAACCCTTGAACTGTGAACCTGAGTAGTTACGAATTATTTTGTTTTTTGCATATAATACACGCATTCGGTATAGACAAGAACAAATCTTCAGCGTATAAATCCTTGACGCAAACCCTTTGATTTGAGAACTAAAATTAATTATGCCAGCAAATTCTTTAAAATATGAGCGCAAGCGCGAAGAAATGGTTAAAAAACAGATTGAAGTGCGCGGAATAACGGATCCCTATGTCCTTGGTGCCATGCGCAAAGTTCCAAGGCATCTTTTTGTAAGCGAAGCCCTGATGGATCAAGCTTATGGTGATTTCCCCCTGCCCATAGGAGAACAGCAAACTATCTCACAACCATATATCGTTGCTGAAATGACACAGGCGCTGCAACTAAATAAAGATGACAGGGTGCTTGAAATTGGAACAGGGTCGGGATATCAAGCAGCAATTCTTGCGGAAATTGCATTCCGTGTATACACAATAGAAAGAATTCATTCCCTTTTTGTTAAAACGCGCAGGCTTTTTGACAAACTTCACTATCACAATATTGTTACTAAATATTCCGACGGCACCTCAGGATGGATTGATGAAAGTCCTTTTGACGCCATTATCGTTACCGCCGGTGCTCCTGAAATTCCTAAAGTATTGGCTGACCAGCTATCAATGGGCGGACGCATGGTTTTACCGGTAGGAGATCAATATTCCCAGGATTTAATCAAGCTTTACAAGGATGAGGAAGGTGTTCACGAAACAAACCTGGGCGGATGCAGGTTTGTCAAGCTTGTTGGTGAACATGGATGGAGAGACCAATAAATGCTTCGTCGCCTTTATTATTGGGTTCTCCATTGGGCTGAAACCCCTTATGGAACCTGGGCATTGTTTCTGCTCGCGTTCTGCGAATCTTCCTTCTTCCCTATACCCCCGGATGTATTGTTAATAGCCTTAGCTGTATCAATACCAAAAAAGTCATTTAAATATGCTTTGGTTTGTACTGCAGGATCCTTAATAGGAGGGTGTTTAGGCTATTTAATAGGATGGCAGTTTATGGTTAGCATAGGAGAAAAGATCATCCAGTTTTATGGCCTGACTCACAAAATGCAATACATCAAAGCTCTATATGTGCAATACGATGCCTGGGCTATTGGCATCGCAGGATTTACACCAATTCCCTATAAAGTTTTCACCATTTCCGCTGGGGCATTTGAAATAAATTTTACCGTTTTCATAATTGCATCGGCAGTTTCAAGAGCAGCGCGTTTTTTTCTGGTAGGAGGACTTATCTATATTTTCGGTCCAAAGATTCAGGCCTTTATCGACAAATACTTAAATGTGCTTGCCATTGCCTTTGTAGTATTGCTTGTAGCTGGCTTTGCGATAATAAAAATCTTCTTTTAAAGATAAGGAAACAAAACATAAATTAACTGCATTTTGTGAATCCACAGGAACGACAAATCAAGCATCCTTCTTCATGCGACATTGCCCCACCACATTCCGGGCATACACACATCATGGTTTCTCTCTCAACAAAATCGGAATTGGTCAATTTCTTCAAAACCTGTGCAATTGCATCGGGGCAGGAAAGAACTATTTTTCCATCTTGCCATGAAGGAGAAGGGCACCGGATGCCTATAATCTGCTTTACAATAGCATCTATCTTTACGCCTGACCGCAATGCAAGAGAAATCATGCGACCTGCTGCTTCTATCTGGGACGATGCGCAACCGCCGGTTTTTCCCATCTGAGCAAAAACCTCACACATTCCTTCCTGGTCGGAGTTGATGGTAACGTAAAGCTTTCCGCAGCCCGTGCTTATTTTTTCTGTAATACCATATGTGCGCTCAGGCCTGGGCCTGGGGGCAATTTTTATAGAAAGGTCTTTTCTATCGCCAATACTCATAGTCTGGTAGCTACGGCTTCCATCTCTATAAATGGTTACGCCCTTACAACCGCTCTTGTAAGCAAGGCTATATACTTTTTCTACATCATTTATTGTGGCATCGGCAGGAAAGTTCACTGTTTTTGAAACAGCATTGTCAGTATATTTCTGAAAAGCAGCCTGTATCTTTATATGCCACTCAGGAGAAATATCATGAGATGTTCTAAACAATCTTTTTATATGATCAGGAACTGCATCTATATGTTGAACTGAACCGGTTCTTGCTATTTCTTCAGTAAGCTCCTTGCTGTAAAATCCTTCGGCCTTGGCCTTTTTAATAAACATTGGGTGCATCTCGTGAAGTGATTTTCCATCCAGCACTCGCCTTATATATGCTACTGCAAAAACAGGTTCAATACCGCTAGAGGTGCCTGCAATAATACTTATTGTGCCTGTTGGAGCAATCGTAGTGGTTGTAGCATTTCTCATATATGGAGTGGCAGGGTCGTCAAAGGCGCTTCCTTTGTAATAAAGAAAATTTCCGCGCTTTTCAGATAGTGCAACAGAAGCCGATCTTGATTCCTGTGATATAAAAGACATAATATCTTCAGCCTGTAAAACAGCCTCATCTGAATCGTATGGTATGCCCAGTTTTATCAACATATCGGCAAACCCCATCACGCCAAGTCCTATTTTTCTTGTGCCTTTGCTCATTTTCTCGATGCGTGAAAGAGGATATTTATTTATCTCTACGACATTATCAAGAAAATGAACTGCGGAATGAATTGTTCTTTTAAGTCGCTTCTTATTAACGGTATTCTTTGTTACCATATTTGAAAGATTAATTGAGCCCAATGTACACGATTCATAGGGCAAAAGTGGCTGTTCCCCGCAAGGATTTGTCGCCTCAATTTCTCCCAGAAGGGGAGTGGGATTGTTTTCATTTATACGATCAATAAATATTATTCCCGGCTCCCCGGTTTGCCATGCTGAACTAACTATTATGTCAAATATATTCCTGGCGGAAATGCGCTTAACAGCCTGGCCTGTCCGTGGATTGACAAAATCATAATCCGAATCTTTTTCAAGCGAATCCATGAATGCCTTGGTCAAAGAAACTGATATGTTGAAATTGTTTAATCTGCCAGGATCGTTTTTTGACTCAATAAAGGCTTCTATGTCCGGGTGATCCACCCTAAGAACACCCATATTAGCCCCCCTTCGGGTCCCACCCTGCTTGACTGTCTCGGTTGCAACATCAAAAACATTCATAAATGAAATGGGTCCGCTTGAAATTCCTGCTGTGGACAAAACAACATCTTTTTCCGGGCGGATACGAGAAAATGAAAATCCAGTACCACCCCCGCTTTTATGAATCATGGCAGTATGTTTCAATGTTTCAAAAATGCTTTCAATTGAATCTTCCACAGGAAGAACAAAACAAGCGGCCAACTGTCCAAGGCTCCTTCCTGCATTCATAAGGGTTGGAGAATTGGGCATAAACCACATGCTGGTCAACAACTGCATAAAAGTTTTTTCAGTCTTTTTAACATTTGCTTTAGAATCAAATATCTTATCTGCAGCGGCAATGCTCTTTGCTACCCTTGCAAACAACTCCTCTGGTGTCTCAATAATATTTCCCTTGCTGTCTTTTTTCAGATATCTCTTTTCCAATACAAACATTGCATTTTTTGAGAGAGCTATAGTCATTTTTTCATCCTCGGTTGTTTCCTTCTATAAAACCGAATTTCTCTTTTAATTTCCAGCTTACTACCGGAGGCACCATGCCATTGATGTTGCCGCCAAAACTTGCGGCTTCCTTTATTATGGATGAGCTGGTAAAAATCCACCTAAGACCTGTCATAAGAAAAACAGTCTGGATTTCACGGTTAAGCTTGCGGTTCATCAAAGCCAGTTGAAACTCATATTCAAAATCAGACACAGCCCGCATTCCGCGCAAAATTGTATCAGCGTTCCTCTTTTTTGCATAATTGACAAGAAGTCCATCAAAGATATCTACTTCGATGTTAGAATATTTATTTAAGCTTGTTTCTATCATTTCCTTCCGCTCTTCAACAGTAAACAGAGTTTCTTTTGCAGGATTCCTCAATATTGCTACAATAATTTTGTCAAAAATCTTAAGTCCTCTTTCTACAATATCTATATGACCGTTTGTAATTGGATCAAATGAACCTGGATATATGGCTATTTTTTGCATTGATTCTCCAATCCTTTGTCTTAAATAAAAGTTTCTAAAGTGCTAACCCGAATTTTTCATAAACGAAATGAGCTTTTTCCCATATTTTCTTTGATCTGTAAGCTCAAACTGCTTGCAAGCACCTATAACTGGCTCAAAAGGAGTATGCTCAACGATAATACAGGCTTCCTTTCCAAGAGACCCGCTATCATGAAGATTAATCAGACTCGGTTTTATCAGGCCCTTGTTATAAGGAGGATCCATAAAAACAAGATCAAATGTTGAACCAATTGACTTTATGCAGTTTAAATTCTTAACTATATTCCATCTGATAATTCGGGATCTGTTATCAACTGCACATGATTGTACGTTACGTTCAACTACCGACAATGCTGTCTTATTATTGTCTATAAATACTGCGGATTCTGCTCCACGACTTAATGCTTCAATACCGAAAGCTCCGGTCCCGGCAAACAGATCCAGAACAATTGCCTCCTTAACCTGGTAAGAAAGTATATTAAATATTGACTCGCGCAATCGGTCGGCTGTTGGCCTTATTAAAGTTCCGGGTTTCGTATAAAGCTTCTTTCCTTTTAACTCACCCCCTATTATCCTCAAGCCCATATTTTTAATTTACTATACAATGGCACTTTAATCCAACAAAAAAGATGACACCACATCTCTAAGGGCATGTTCAATGGTCTCAAACTTGAACCGAAAGCCAGCCATTAAAAGTCTTGCTGGAATTATGTTCTGTCCGCTGGAAATGGCAGCAGCGCCCTCGCCAAATATAAGCCATAAAAGCCAAACCGGTATTGGCAAGACAGCGGGACGATGTAAAATTTTCGCCAGCGTTTTGGTAAGGACTTTATTGGTTACAGCGTTTGGAGAAACAAGATTGTAAATTCCTTCCAGCTTTTCCTGCTCAACAGCAAATATATAGGCCCGGCTCAAATCATCAATATGCACCCAGGAAAAGGCTTGCCTTCCGCTTCCGATTGTACCGCCCATGCCCAGTTTAAACGATGGAAGCATCTTGGCTAAGAGCCCTCCTTTTCCCAGAACTATTCCAAACCTAAATATTACTGTCCTGATATTTGCCTTGCGGGCATTAAGAGCCGCTTCTTCCCAATCTTTGACGATCTTTGCCAGATAATCGTTTGCAAAATTATAATCTGATTCGCTGTATCGACCCCTGTCATCATAAATACCTATAGCTGAGGTTGAAATAAATATCTGTGGCTTCCTCGACATTTGACCCATTGCTTCGACCAATTTAATTGTGGTGTCAATACGGCTGGTATAAAGCTCCTTCTTATATTCCTCAGTCCATCGTTTTACTATATTTGCACCAGCCAGATTTACAATTACCCCTGAGCCATCAATTTTTTTTGCCAGGTCTTTAGAGCTAAGAGCCAAATCCTCCCTGAGAATTGGAGTTACCTTCCAATCTTTTTCCAAAAAAACATTGACTATATGGCTGCCTACAAAACCGGTTGCGCCGGTCAAAGCAATTTTCATGGTTATGCTTCTTCTTCGCTATCAGATAATTCTAACAAACGAACATCATCCAAATTAAAGGCGGCTCTCTGAACTCCGTACAACACCGAAGCTATGCCTCCGATTACTATGTATCTGACCTCATTCTGCTGAAATGATCTGAATACGTCCTTTAATCTGTTGAGCATCTTCTTTATCCGACAATTCAGGGTTCAAGGTAAGCGCCAAATCCAATTTTCGCCAACTGTTCCTTAATTTCCTGATCCATGTGTTACGCTCCCTGCATGTGTGTTTTCAGCGCCGCAGTATTCGTCTCTATCATTCAGGGCACCATATTGGGCATCAGGCTCTTTGATGTACCATTCACTCTCGGGATTTTCAAAATCCAGTTTTAGTTGTTCGTATTTCTCTTCAAAAGCATCAGAAATATATTTCAGGAAAATCAATCCAAGAACAATATGCTTGTATTCAGCAGCATCCATGTTTTTGCGAAGTTTATCAGCAGATGCCCAGAGTGTTTTTTCAACCGTTTGGTTATTTTCTTTTTTCTTTGCCATTAATTAGTTCGCTCCATGAATGAAACAACTGGAATAAAGTTAAGGCGCCAAGAGAACGGCTTGATCACCTGCGGCGGGTATTTTCAATGGCCCATGTTAAAATGAAGGCTCTTCGGTAAAACAAGAAATGCTAAAAACGCCACGGCTTCCAGCCGTCAGAGTGCATCAAATTGTTCGGCTTAAGCCTTTACTGTTGTTTAAAATATAATTCTTTAGTTGAGAATTTGATGTTGATATCGAAATGTCTCAAAACGTCAGTGCCTATAAATCCGTTTATTCCTAAATCAGCTTGAATATCACCAAACTCAATTTCAACATTCTCCAATGATATTTGATCTATAGTTATTTTATTCACTTCCTGGTTGATAACTTCTTGAGTTCCACCGCCGATACCAACTAATCTTTTGACAAATGAAGGCTTTTTATAATTGAATTCGACTAAATCAATATCTATAGCAGTTGTCGCAGAACCTGTATCCAAAATACAATTATCGATTTTTACGTTTTCTCCTTCGTATTCTATATCTATGGAAATCCAAATCAGACCATTTCTAAAATTAAAATTCATCTCAAAATTCCTTTAACAGGTACATCTTCAATTATAAAATCCATAGGGGTTGTTGGTAGCGAAAATAAAACGTTCATACCTTTCTTTTTATGTTGTTGATATGCTTTTCTAATTTCCTTTCCATCTTCGCTAACCCTTAAAATATTTCCTTCTAATATTCTATATTTAGTTTCAGATATTTTTTCTTCAACGACATCTCCGATTAAAATAAATTTATTTGGGTGTTTCTGTCGAATTTCTGTCCATTTCATTTTTTTAACTCCTTGAGTAAATGTTTATGAAGCCGAACAAGTAATTATACGGTTGACCGCTTAAATACCAAAAATAAAAAAGATCGACAAGAAAAATACTATTACTTATGTTTTTATCTAACCGCTTAACACTCAATAAATGAAGATAGACGTATGCGGATAAACACAATGAGAGAGATTCCCGCCGCCCTGAATGCACAGTTCGACACTTTATTGGTCAAAAACAAAATACCCCCAAAATTTCATAACCATTATTTAAAATGGTTACGATACTATTTGGATTTCTGTCAAAGATACCGGTTCAGTGAATCAAACTCCCGAAAGGTGGGGGACGTAGCTACTTAACTGCATTAGTCTGATGCCTCCCACATTCCTTCGTTCCCGACAATGGGAATGTTGTTACCTTATGAACTTAGTTTAGACCTGGCAAGGTCTTTAATGGCCAGGAGCTTCGGTCACATCT
>JAHIKR010000161.1 GCA_018897415.1 Pseudomonadota bacterium | reverse complement strand
CTTATAAATGCCGTTTCTATCAGGATGGAAGGCATTTGAGCTCCGAGAAGAACATAAAACGGAGCCTGCTTAACTCCTTTGTTATTTATTCTGCTATAGTTATTCTTTTTTAGACATTTACATAAAGCTGTCTGGACATGGCTGGCAAGACGGCTGGATTCATTTATTTTTGCATTCTGCATCAGATCACTTAAGATTGTCTGAAGATCACTGATATTTTTTGTAGATGTGGCATTTTCACGAGCGGCAACTAAAATGGATTCATCATCTGTGGCAAGGTTAAGAAAATATGTCTCAATTCCGAATGCCCTCCTGCTCCTTGCAGCATTTGTGTGTATTGATATAAAAAGATCTGCATTCTTTGTGTTTGCGATAGCTGTTCTTTCTTCTAATGTTAAATAACGGTCACTAGTTCTGGTGAGAAATACTTCACACTGCAGCTCTTTGCGGATCTTCTCTGCAAGCTTCTTGGCTATCTTAAGGACAACATCTTTTTCATGAACGCCCTTAAGATACCCTGGTGCTCCAAAATCACGCCCGCCGTGACCTGGATCTATAACTATACAGTTTACTCCAAGGGCAAGCTGTTTTGCCAAGGCGCTTGTTGGAATTTTCTTGTCCTTCTCAGCGGTCTTTAATTCTGACGGTTTTTTCTTTGTTTCTGTTCCCCAGACATCAATTACAATTCTGAATGGATTTTTAAGTGAAAAGATTTTATAGGTTTTAAATGACTTTATATCAACTACAACTCGAACCATATCTGCGGTAACCTGACCGGCTCTTGCATCACTAAGCAAATCATCATGTATGGGAATCTTTTTTGTTATACCATCTCCAAGCCTGCTGTTGTCCAAATCAACATAAAGTCTTTTAGGTTTGTGAATTGAAGGGTCTTTTCTTAGCAGTCTGTGGTTATATGTTGTCTCACTGTCCGCATCGATAACCACTCGCGTATAGCTTGGATTTGACCAGTATCTGAGGCCAGCTACAGTAACGACTTTATTTGTTTCGTGCGGTTTATCTTTTTTAACTCTTTTTACGGCAGGAGGTGATTTCTTTTTAGCAGGAAGGAGAGGGGGTGAAAGAACACTAATCGTTTTTATGGCTTTATGCTTGTAACTGCTTTTTGGGAACTGTTTTATTATGCGCTCGAAGATATCAATGGCTTCTTTTCTATCTGACTCTCTTAATGATAGTTTATATAGCTTACAATAAAGCCCCCCTGACATGTACAGAGCGGCCGCTGCCCAGGGGCCTTTTGGATCCTGCTTGTAAACCGCCTGGAACTTCTCAATGCACAGCAGCCAGTTGTGTCTGTATTTCTGTTTATGGGAGTTATTGCGAAGTTTTTTATAACAGGTTTCAGCTTTAAAATATTTATCCTTTGCCGTGATTGCAAATGACTTGCAGGGCCATAAGACTGCAAGAGCATAGCAGCAGATGAGCAGACTAAATAATATGGTTTTTTTGTTCAGCATAATAGTACAGTGAGCAATTGAATATTGAAGATTGAAGATTGAAGATTTGTGGTATCGCTTCGCTCCATTAATTCATACCTGCCCGCCATCGCGAGCCGTACTCGATGCTCTTCGTCATTTTGTTGCCTGCCCGCCATCGGCTTTGCCTTCAGGCGAGGCGGGCGGGTAAAATTAATAGAATACCTTCAATGTTCAATCTTCAATATTCAATATTCAATTATTTAAGTTTTTCCTTAAGTTCATTAAGATAATTAAGCGCTTCAATGGGAGTCATTTTCGATATATCAAGCTGTTGCAGCTTCTCAATTACAAAAGTCTCGGGCTGTCTAAATAGATTTAGCTGCATTTGTCTCTTTTTAGATGAATCATGATCGTCCATAATAATGGAGGATCCGTTTAATTTATTTTCCCTGTTTTCTATATTATAAAGAATCTTTTTCGCCCGCTTTATAACATGTTCAGGGATACCTGCAAGCCGCGCAACCTGAATACCGTAACTTCTATTTGTACCACCTTCAACCAGCTTTCTCAAAAAAATTATTTCATCATTCCATTCCTTTACCGAAATATTATAATTTTTTACCCTAAGTTTTTTTTGCGCCAGTTCAGTCAGTTCGTGGTAATGGGTTGCAAATAGGGTTTTAACTCCTTTTTGATTTAAATCATGCAGGCATTCCGCTACTGCCCAGGCTATGCTTAAACCGTCAAAGGTGCTTGTACCCCTGCCGATCTCATCCATGATAACAAGACTTCGTTCATTCGCATTGTTCAAGATATTGGCTGTTTCCTCCATCTCTACCATGAAAGTGCTCTGGCCTGAAGAAAGATTGTCAAGTGCTCCTACACGGGTAAATATTCTATCTGTTATACCTATGGAGGCCGTTTCTGCCGGAACAAACGAGCCCATCTGCGCCATAAGCACTATAAGTGCCACCTGCCTGAGAATAGTTGATTTGCCTGCCATGTTGGGGCCGGTAATAATGATTATCTGGTTTTCATCATTATCAATACTAATGGAATTAGGCACAAACCGTTCGCCGGCTATCATTTTTTCCACTACAGGGTGACGACTGTTTTCAATTATAATACAGCCATCAGTATTGATCTGTGGCCTGTTATAGTCATTCTGATCCGCTATTTCGGCAAAGTTAAGCAGACAATCAAGCCTGGCTAAAAATTGTGCGGCATACTGGATGGTTTTATTGTTTTTTATAACTTCTTCCCGTATCCCATTAAATATTTCATATTCAAGTGCTGCCCTTCGCTCTTCTGCACCTAATACCTTTTCTTCGTATGTTTTAAGTTCGTCTGTAATATAACGTTCTGCATTTACTAAAGTCTGTTTACGTACATAATTAGCTGGAACGACTTCTGAACGAGCTTTTGGGATTTCAATATAATATCCGAATACTTTATTATATCTTACCTTGAGTGAGTTTATTCCTGTTGCATTCCTTTCCTTGGCTTCCAACCGGGCAAGCCAGCCCTTGCCTTCCTGGCTGAGATTTATAAGACCGTCTAATTCCTTATTATAACCTTTCTTAATAATTCCGCCCTCATTGACCGTAAGCGGCGCATCTTCCCGGATTGAGCTGTCTATGAGATTTGCCAGCTCATAAAGCCTATCAGGGTTTAAGGTCAATTTAAAAAGTTCTGATTGAAAAAGCAAAAGCGCCGAACAGATATTTGGCAAACTTTTAATTGACTGTTTTAAAGCAATAAGATCACGTGCATTTGAATGTCCCATGGATATTTTACTGCCCAGACGTTCAAGGTCATAAACTGATTTTAAGCTCTCTCTCAGTGTTTTGCGTACCTGTATATTGTTTTTTGCCTCTTCAACAGCATCATGTCTTAATTTTATTTTATTTATGTCAATTAAAGGGTATCTTATCCATGTGTTAAGCAGCCTGCCACCCATGGAGGTTACTGTCCTGTCAATTATATTGATAAGGGTGCCTGACCTTGAACCTGTGCGAATATTTTTTATAAGCTCAAGGTTCCTGCAGCTAACATCGTCAACTATAAGATAATTACTTAATTTGTATGTTTCTATTCTGGAAATATGATCAAGCTGCTGCTTCTGTGTATTCATTACATAAAAAATAAGTGCCCCGGCAGCACTGACACCTGATTTTAATTTTTCACATCCAAAACCTTCAAGTGAAACTGTTTTAAATTGTTTTATAAGTCGCTCCCTTCCTCTTTTGTACTCAAAAACTCTGTCATCTAAAAAGGTTATAAATTTTTCTGATAAAGCATTATTGATCTGTGAAAAAAAAAGGGTGTTTTTTATTGAGTTGGGAAGTAGAATTTCGCTTGGAGATATACGGAGGGCTTCATCTATAACTGAGTGGAAGTCTTTAGACTCATATACCCTGAAAGTTCCGGTTGATATATCTAAATATGAAAGGCCAATGGTATTATCGCAGGCTATGGCAAGAATATAATTATTTGATTTTTCGTCTAATAATTCGTCATCTATGATCATCCCCGGGGTGATAACTCTGACTACATCTCTTTCTACCAGCCCCTTTGATGCCGCTGGATCTTCAACCTGCTCACATATTGCTACCTTGCATCCATTGTCTATCAGACGCGCAATATAATTTTGTGCGGCACGGAAACGAACACCGCACATTGGAATTGGATTCTCGTCTTTTTTGTTTCTTGAGGTTAGAGTTATTTCAAGTATCCTGGATGCAATCTTTGCATCCTCAAAAAACATCTCATAAAAATCTCCCATTCGATAAAAAAGTATTGAATCAGGGTACTTTTCCTTGATGGATAAGTACTGCTTGATCATGGGAGTTACTTTAGGAAGATTCATACACTCTTTTGCTCTTTTTCCTCCTCATTTTCTTTGTTATTGCCGGATGAACCGCCTTTTAATGATTCTAATTCATTGATAAGCGATGTTATATCTTCATTTTGTGAATCTATTGTAGCGCCAAGGCTCTTTACAACTTTTCTGAATTTGAGCCTGTTGATCAGCGTGAATATATATGAGATAATAAATCCTATCAAAAAAATGCCGGCAAAAAGGATTGCTCTATGCAATTCAGGTGTCTCATACTTTGTAAAGATAAGATCTATGCCCAAAATTTGTTTTGCCATAAAAAAATCCTGATTCTGAAAAACAACTATCCCAATTAATCCAAAAACAATCGCCCAGAAACCGATCTTAAATTTTCTCATATTGTATCTCCCGCTATGAGACCTTTGAAAAACGCCCCCTTTTGCTCAATCTCGGTGTCAGGCTCAAATTTTAATCCTCAAAATACTAAATGTATTCCTGTGGTTAAAATTTTCGCCTTCCTTGACCTTGAACAAAACTGAGCATTTTTCAAAGGTCTCACTATATCAAGATATCATATACAGGGGTCAGGGAGCAGGGATCAGCTCACCACAACCGTTTTGCTGATCCCTGCTCCCTGATCCCCGACCCCTGCTTTTTACCCTTTTCCTTTATGAAACTCAACCTTTTTTTCTTTGGTATTGGTCGAGTGCCTGCCCTGGTGCTATGCGATAACCTGACTGGTGTATTGTGGTTTTAGTTGGAACCGAAAAATTAGCTCACTAAAGCCTATAGACCAGGTCTGGGCCAGGGGTCGAGTGGTTAAACTGTTACGAAATTTTAATCAGTTCCAGATTTCCCCATAAGCCTATTTCGTCACCCATAATAATTGCAATCCCATTAATACCACTAATATTTTTCCCAATATGTATAGCTTTTTGAATATCGGATTTTGACTTAACATGATTGCCTATTGAAGTTGCCGCTGCATCGGCAAGAGGGCATGATTCTGATAATACACATACAGCATCAGCATTGCCAAGGCTTAATGAATGTCCAACAGTGCCTGATGATGTACAAACAGCAGCCGGTTTTTTTACTGAATCTATTCGAAATCCAATACGTAAGCTTAATGGAGATTTGCCTGCAAAAATACCGATTTTAACCGGTTCATTGGTCTTTAGAAAAATATCGCCTCCATTTTCTACAACAACTTCATCGGAAGATGATAAAAGATCAAGTCCAACATATTCTGCGATTGCGCCGGCAACCGCAGCCATTGGCCCGACACCGGCCTTATTGCCTGCATTTACCATATCTCTGACTATGATCGGTGCAGGACCGTTAATTTGCCACGGTTTAAGTGTTTTTTCAAATTCAGGATACCTGTTAATATAGCTCTCAACATATCCTCTATATTTCAAAACTAATTCCGTTGTTTTATCCACAAGGATTTCCCCTGCATGTATGAACAAATCTGTTTCTTTAACAACCACATTAAAAGAAACCAGGTT
>JAHIKR010000160.1 GCA_018897415.1 Pseudomonadota bacterium | reverse complement strand
TCCAGCCCCGATAAAAAAAGATTCATTACCCTCATCGCTTATAAAATCATCAAAGCCCGAGGTTATATATAAATGCTTAAATGGTGTAAAATCTGCTTTGAATTTCAAGTGAGCGTTGCTGTCTGAATCAAAATCAAAGGCCTCCATTGAGAGAGTCAGGCGATCTTTGAAAAGATAGTAATCAAATGCGAAACCGCCTGTAGATTCAAAAATTCCACCGCGCAAGCCAAGGTCATAGTAACGCTTGGCAATTTGGGCTGAAAACTTAATTTCACTTTTTTCGTTCTTTTCAATATGCTGTGTCGTGGTTGTTCCGTTTGTAGTCGTTGTAATATCGGTTTCAGACTCCACTCCACCCGGATCATCAACAATCTGGAGCAAATAATACTTGTCATCCCTTGGTTGAATACGAAGACTAAGATAGGATTTTACATCATTGCTATCAAAAAGATATTCTCCTCTGTAGTCCAGATAGGTTCGGAAAGCTTCCTGTTTTTGCATATAATCATTTAAGCTTGTAAGAGTTGAATTTATATTTTCTACAGTTTCTTCATCATTAATAAGCTTCCCTATTGATCCTTCTCCCCTGTTTACCTTTTCAGTTATTTTTTGAAGTGACGCAAGTGTCTCGTTTAACTTTTCGACCGTATCATCCTTGCTAATTAATTTGCCTATGCTTCCTTCTCCTTTATTAATCTTTGATGAAATTTCATTTATTGTTGCTGAGAACTCGGAAAGATTTGCTATTATTTTTACAAGCTCTTCGTTGTTTTCCTGTACAGTTCTGTTCAGAGTTTCAGCCACAGCCTTCATAGAATCCACTATTGAACGCAGTGAAGCTTCGCCCTTTTCGCCCCCCATTACATTTGCAAATGAGCGTGTCAGTTCGCTGATATTTTCTGCCACCTCTCCGAGAACATTCATCAGACTCTCTAAATCTGTTGCAGAGACAGTGCTAATAATGCGCCCATCTGGTTCAATCAAGGGAGCTGACGGAGAACCCTGAATCAGCACAACATATTTATCGCCAAGTATTCCCCTGCTTCTGATTGAAGCTTTAACATCTTTTCTAAGTTTAACATTGGAATCTATTCTGAGAATAACCAGTGCTTTCCCTTCTTCAAGCAAAATCTTGCGGACTCTGCCCACTTCAACACCCGCAATCTCAACTGAAACATCTTCTTCAAGGCCGGATGCGGAATCAAAATATACCTTAACATCATATCCTTTATCCATTTTAAAACCAAGCCTACCTAGCCTCATGGACATGTATCCAAGAATTATCATTCCGATTACAACAAAAACACCGACTTTTGCTTCTATGCTTAAGTTTGACAAAAAATCCCCCTAATCCCTTAAATCCTTAATAAACCGTCTAACAAAAGGATTATTTGATGAACGTATTTCATCCGGTGTCCCAACAGCAACAATTCTACCCTGATACAGCATGGCTACCTTATGTGCAATCACAAAGGTGGACTCAATATCATGACTAATAACAACAAAAGTCGCCTTTGTCCTCTTCTGGGTCGACACAATAAGCTCCTCAATGCTTTCGCGCATTATAGGATCAAGGCCTGTTGTGGGCTCATCAAATAGTACGATTTTTGGATCCAGCGCAATGGCTCTTGCAAGTCCAACTCGCTTGCGCATACCGCCGGAAAGTTCGGAAGGCATTTTGTGTGTCACATTTTCCAATCCAACAAGATTCAACTTATCATCAACTACTTTATTGATTTCTTTTATTGACAATCGCGTGTGTTCCTTGAGTGGAAAAGCTATATTTTCACCTACCGTCATAGAATCGAATAAGGCTGCATCCTGAAAAAGCATACCAAACTTCTTTCGTACTTCATTAAGCTTTTTGTCATTTAAATTTGTAATGTCAACTCCGTCAACGATAATTTGCCCTGAATCAGGTCTTATAAGACCTATAATATGCTTTAAGAGAACGCTTTTGCCTCCTCCGCTCTGACCTATAACGACAGTAATCTTTTCAGGTTCTATATTGAGGTCAAGATCGTCCAGAACCTTTTGGCCGTTAAAAGATTTGTTTATCTTTATTATTTCAATCATCAGAACATGATCGCCGTAAGAAAATAATCACTGATAAAAATCGATACTGATGACAAGACCACCGCCTGTGTTGTTGCCCTTCCGACTCCTTCAGCACCGCCGATTGTATATATTCCCTTGTAACAACCTATAAGAGAAAGAATTAATCCAAAAAATGCAGCTTTTATAAGTCCATTGAAAATATCGTCCAGTTCAACAATATCAATTATTTTGGCTATGAAAATTCCTGAATTGATTTTTAGAAGGTTAACACCAACAAAATAGCCGCCCACAATACCGACAAAATCAGATACAATTGTCAAAACAGGAAGCATTAATATTGCGGCAATTATACGAGGCATAACTAGAAATTGAATGGGATTGACAGACATCGTGCTTAAAGCATCAATCTGCTCTGTAACTTTCATTGTGCCAAGTTCCGCCGCCATCGCTGAACCAACACGCCCCGTTACCATTAAAGCTGTAAAAACCGGCCCAAGTTCGCGTGTCATTGCCAGAGCCACAGTTGAACCAACCAGGCTTTCGCCACCGAACATTCTAAAACCATGATACGTCTGAAGCGCAAGAACCATACCCGTAAAAGCGCCTGTAATCAAAACAACGCCAACGGAATTGACGCCAACAAATTCCATCTGTTTAACAATTACTCTAAAACGAAAAGGCGGACGGAACATCCATGATATGGTTGACAGCAGAAGGAGTATAATTCTGCCGCATTCTTCAACAAAAAATACAAGTGGTCTCCCTGCAAATTCAAGAAATCGTATCATCGGCGTAACTACTCAGGTTGTTAGGTTCACGGTTCACGGTTCACGGTTGGTTGCCTTGATCTCTTCATATTTCGCAACTACTCAGGTTGTTAAGGTTCACGGGTTTTTTAATGAATTTTGGTAACCGTTCACGGGTTACAAATAGATTGTTGCAAACATAAGGAAATTAGCCATTAAAGTCAAGGCAAAGCTTTATTTTCAGTAATTACTCAGGTTCACGGTTAAAAGCCGACTATCCGTGAACCGTGAACCTGACAACCCGAGTAGTTATATATAATTATGCATAATTAACTTGACTTAATAATATCATGTAATTAATATTTTGGGAAAATATTTAAATTTAACTATTAAAAAAGAGACCTTTGAAAAATGTTCAATTTTGTTCAAGTTCAAGGAAGGTGAAAATTTTAACCGGAGGAATATATTGAATATCTCGAGGATTAAAATTTGAGCCTGACGCTGAAATTGGGCAAAAGGGGGCGTTTTTCAAGGGTCTCAAAAAGTAAGGTCTTTTATGGGCGGTAACTCTTTAAAAAAAATTAGAGAATCTCTTATGATGAGCAAAGCCGAACTTGCAAGAAAAGCAAGAGTCTCTCCGATCACTATTGCTCGAATAGAAAAAAATATGCCGTGCCGTATGGAAACCAAAAGAAAAATTCTTTTGGCTCTGGGATTTAAACTTTCGGATAAAAACAAGATATTTGGCGATTAAGGACTTATCAAATGATATTTGGAAAAGCTCCCAGCTTAGTCGGCCTTGATATTGGCTCCAGCGCTTTAAAGGCCGGAGAAATTACGGCAACAAAAAAGGGGTTCGCCCTGAAGAATTTCGGAATGATAAGTATTGCCCCGGGAGCAATTGAAGAAGGCAATATAAATGACCCGGAAAATGTTGCCGACTCAATTCGTCAGCTATTTAAGGCAAATAACATAAAAGAGAAAAATGTTGCCATATCAATCGGAGGTTATTCAGTTATTGTCAAAAAAATAGACGTGCAAACCGCAACTGAAGAACAACTTCAAGAAACCATTCGTTTTGAAGCAGAACAATATATCCCTTTCGATATCAGCGAGGTTAATATAGATTATCAACTCCTGGGAGAAAAGGAAGCCGACTCAAATCAAATGAGCGTTATCCTCGTTGCAGCCAAAAAGGAAATGATTAATGAATATATTAATCTTGTTCAAATGGCCGGACTTAACCCATGTATAATCGATGTCGATGCCTTTGCCCTGCAAAATATTTTCGAAGTCAATTATGACTTAACTGATGAAAATATAGTGCTGATAGATATAGGCGCAAATAAGACATCATTGAACATACTGAAAAGCCATTCTTCTGTATTCATGAGAGATGTTTCCATGGGATGCGGCCAGATAAATCAAAAGATAATCTCTCTTGCGGACTGCTCTTTTATAGAAGCCGAACAGCTTAAACTTAGTAAACAGCCGGACAAAATATCTCCTGATGATCTAAAACAAATTGTTTCATCTGTGGTTTCTGAATGGAGTATTGAAATAAGACGCGCACTTGACTTTTATTATTCGGCAAACCCTGATGAGCAGATAAAAAGCATTGTGCTCAGCGGCGGTGGCGCCAATATTAAGGAATTCCGTCAACTTCTGGCGGCTGAAACATCATCCGATGTAGAAACTATTAATCCTTTCAAAAAGTTACATATAGCTGGGCATTTTGACCCTTCATACCTTGAGCAGATAGCCCCTCAAGCATCTATATGTATGGGGCTTGCTTTAAGAAGAGTTGATGACAAATGATAAAAGTTAATTTACTACCTTTTCGGGCTGCGCGTAAAAAAGAGAACATACGTCGACAAGTCTCAATATTTTTTCTGTCAATTATATTTGTCTCTCTTTTCATGTATTATTACAATATATCTTTGAATAATAAGATTGATGCCTGTAGTATTAAAATAGAAAATATTAAAAATGAAGTGGCCAAATACAACAAGATAACTAAAGAAGTGGCGGATATCAAAAACAGGCTGGACGTCCTCAATAAAAAAACGGGTGTAATAAAAAATCTTGAGCTTAACCGCAAAGAGCCTGTCCTTCTTCTTGACACGATGACATTTATGGTAATTCCAAAGCAAATGTGGTTTACTAATCTTGAAGCAAAAGAAGAAGTAGTCACAATAAAAGGGTTTGCTCTTGATAATAAAACTGTTGCTGATTTTATGACCCGCATAGAAGATTCAAAGCTTTTCGACAGTGTAAATTTAATGACCCTGAAACAAGAAAAGTATAATGAGCATACAAACCTTAAAGGATTTGTAATTTCCTGTAATAAAATGCCCCGTGATAACGCTGCTACTGATAAGGCAAATAAATAATGAAGAAATTCGACATTTCTTTAAAAGCTATTGAGCCCTTATTTGAAAAGGTTGGAAACATATCAAAAGTTCACAGAATCCTGATATGTGTTGCGACTTTCATTGTAATTACAGGGTTGTTTGTTTATTTTTTATATCTTCCAAAATTTGAAAACCTGGAACAATTAAATTCAGATTACAAGAATCTTGAAAAAAGTCTTGTTTCTGCCAAAAAAGAGGCAGCTCAGCTTAATAAATATAGAGAAAAAATGGAAACAGCCGAAGCTCAATACAAAATCGCCATGAAAGCGTTGCCCGACAAAAAAGAAATTCCTTCTTTGCTAACCAACATTAGCGAATCCGGCAAGGAAGCCGGCTTGGAATTTCTACTATTTCAACCTGAGTCGGAAATTAATAAAGATTTTTATGCTGAAATTCCTGTTTCAATTAAAGTTGCCGGCAATTACCACAATGTTGGACTCTTCTTTGATAAAGTTTCAAGGTTATCCAGAATAGTAAATATAAAAGATATTGTGATGGCCACACCCAAGGAAGGGGACATGCTCAACACTTCCTGTACGGCTGTAACCTACAGATTTGTGGAGACTGAAGAAAAAGAAAAGAAATAAAGACGGGGGTCAGGGGTCAAGATTAAAAACCGATGTGTAAATATATTATAACAATATTAAATATAGTCTGCATAACATGTCTCTTCTTGTATTGTGGCTGCAATGATCAAGCAGCAAAGCAGCAAAAAGTGACGGTTATCAGCAAAAAGATTGTAACCCCAGAAAAGCCGCCAATTAAAAATGACCAAAAAATTGAACTCTCAACGCCTGAAATAAAAAAGGAAGGCCTAAAACCAAAAACCGATAAAATAAGTACAGACCCTGATCAAAAAATTGAATTATCAGAAACAACTGTCACTTATAAGGTTGAAGGGAAAATAGATCCGTTTGCCTCAATTTTCAGAGATGGGTCTTCTGTCTTTGCCGATCAAAATGAGAAAAAACTCATTCCGCTCACCCCTATTGAAAAGGTTGACCTGAGTCAGTTGAAGCTTGTGGGAATAATTAGAGCGCCAAGCGGAAACAAAGCACTTGTAGAAGATGCGTCCGGCAAAGGGTTTGTAATAAAAAAAGGCGCCCGCATAGGCATCAATTCAGGCAGGGTAATAAAAATATTAAAGGACAGTATGGTTGTAGAAGAAGAAGCCGAAAGCATATCAGGCAAAAAAACCCTCGTTCAAAGAGAGCTTAAACTTCAGAAGCCTCCTGGAGAAGAATAATATGAATTGCGGAAATTATAAATCGTCAAAAGTCAGGGCGATAGCCATTTTCTTGGTAATTTTAATAGCTGTATTTACAGGATGCGCTCAAAATATGGCTGCAAAAAAAGATCTGGAAATTTCCCCTGAACCAAAGCTTATAACTGAAATAAGCACCTCCGAAGATTCTGACTCATTTAATGTATTGGTTAAAGGGAATCGTATGTTAACTTACATGTCTGTTAAACAACCTTTTCCTTTAGGTGTACTGCTTTACTTTCCTGAAACAGGTCTTGATAATATCAAAACAAACATTTCGCCGGAAAGCGAAATTATTGGCTCAATAACAGCTTCCGAACTAACTGAAGAAGGTCATAAATCCAGGATCGAAATATTATTAAAAAAAGATGTGCCATATAAAGCAGCTAATGAAGGAACCTGTCTTAAAATATCATTTTCCAAGCCACCTAAAGATTTATCTTCCCCAACTTTATCTTCCTCCGGGCCGGTAGAAAAACCAGTAGAAAAAAATGAAGAAAAAGCTGTTGTCGAAAGCAAAAAGCCTGCATGGGTTAATCGTATTGATTTTTCGAGTGAAGAGGCCGGAAAATCAACCATCATTATTGGAACAACGCAGCCTGTTGAATACAGAATAAAAAAAGCTTCACCCCAATTGTTACAACTAAAACTGCTGAATACCAGATTGCCGGACTACCGTAAGTTTCCGCTGATTACGACCCGTTTTGAAAGCGCAGTAGATAGAATTATACCTGTTCAGACACCCGCAATGAAAAATACTTCCATGCTCACAATCGAGCTGCGGGAGTCTGTGCCTTATCTTATCGAACAGAGAGACCTTCTTTTATTGGTTCATTTCGAAGCATCAACAATATCGCCCAGGCCATTAGAAGATGCTAAACTTCCTGCCTGGAAAAAGGTTCTTACCCAGGCTCTAACTAAAGAAGAAGTTGAGACAGAAATAGATATTGATGAAGAAATACCTGAGGGTGTAGTTGCTGAAAAATATACAGGCGAAAAAATAGCCCTGGACTTTTATGAAACCGACATTAAAAATGTTTTTCGAATATTAAAAGAGGTAAGCGGAAAGAACTTTGCAATTGACAAGGATGTTGCCGGCAAAGTTACTCTGACTTTAGATAAACCCGTGCCATGGGATCAGGTGCTCGATCTGGTCCTTAAGATGAACCAGCTCGGCAAGGTTTTTGAGGGAGATATAATAAGAATCGCCACCGCAGAAACACTTAAAAAAGAAGAGGGGCAATATAAAGACCTGTTAAAAGCAAAAGAAGAGCAGAAAGCCGTAGCGCCTCTCACTACAGAATATATTTCCGTTAACTATGCCAACGCTCAGGAAGACATACTGCCGAAAATTGAAGCGATTTTAACGGAAAATCGAGGCAGCGTCAGCGCTGATAAGCGTACCAACATTATTATTATGACGGACGTGGAAACTAAGATAGAAAAAGCCAGGGAGATTATCAACAGTCTGGACATTCCCACTCGTCAGGTCATGATAGAAGCGCGGATTGTTGAAGCGACCGTTGATTTTGCCAGGGAGCTGGGTATCAAATGGGGCGGAAACTTTTACCAAACCGCCTCCCATGGGAGAGGCAGGGTCGATATAACCGAAAGGGTTTTCGGGGCATACGATGGCGGCGACTATGATAGCACTGCGGGTGCTACCAACTATGCGGTTAATCTGCCCGGTGCCAACCTTTTTACTGCTGCCAAAGGAGCCGGACTTGGATTTACGTTTGGCAGAATCGGCGGATCTACTCTTGACCTTGATATAAGATTAATGGCAATGGAAACAAATGCCGAGGGCAAGATCATATCAAGGCCCAAGATAGCTACGCTTGACAACGAAACAGCCAGGATCAAGCAGGGGTATGACTATCCGTTTAAACAATCTGACGAGTCGGGAAACACGACCACAACCTGGAAGCCTGTTGATTTACTGCTGGAAGTAACCCCGCATATCACGTCTGACAATCGTGTCAGCATGGCGATCAAGACCACAAAAAACGACTTAAAACCAACAGGATTGTCCGAGACTCCGATGATGACAACAACTAAGGAAGCCGAAACAAAACTTCTTGTAGGTGACGGGGAAACGATAGTCATAGGCGGCATTATCAAAGAGACTCTGAATTGGTCTGAATCAAAGGTGCCGCTTCTTGGCGACATCCCTATACTGGGCTGGCTTTTCAAAACAAAATATCGAGTGACCGAGAAGTCAGAGCTGTTGATTTTTATCACGCCAAGGGTAATTCATCTCGAGCAGCAGAACAATAATACAGCTTCTAAATGACTCAAGTTTCGCACCCACTAATTCCTATGAACCTTCCCTGGCAGGCCAGGTGTTAGATAGTTTTTTTAAAAAGCAAAATATGTTCACTCTGGCTTTGGCAACGGCACCATACCCACTCAGTTTGTAAGGAGCGAGACATGC
>JAHIKR010000159.1 GCA_018897415.1 Pseudomonadota bacterium | reverse complement strand
TTTTCCTGGGATACAACTCCCATCTCGTACCATTTGACCGCCGCAGTCAGCCGTATGTCCTTTGCAAATTCAGCCGGTGTCTTTTTAAGCGCTGAAAATGCTCCTAAAGGCAATGTTATGTTTATTGTCCTGGTATTCATCTTTCCTTATCCTTTCAAGTAAGTTCGTGAAACCTTGGGGTGACGAGTATATAACGTCCATAAATAAGCGAATAACTTGCTATAGCTACCAATAGTTATGCTATTTAGCAATCTTTTCTCCTCTATCTTCAACATACCGATTGTATGTGTCTTTTATTCCCTCTTCCAGCCAAAAGAGTTTATTTTACTTTGAACCGCCAAGGTTATATTCTTATATCAGACAGGATTTACCCCAGTACCATCTGCCGGAGCTACGGGGCAGGCAGGATTTTTTGGATTATTTTGTTGCTCTGCCAGCTTCCTGATGAAGCTAACAGAAAGCAATCAGCCTGCGGCTGAGAGACTTGTTATGACCTTAAGTTACGTATAGTTAGAGCGTTCCAGTCCTATGACTTTCTTAGGAATTCATCAGGAGTTATTCCTGACTCCTTCAAAATGGCGCGTAATGTTCCTTCTGGCATATAATGGGCAGAGGGGACGCTGGTGACTTGAGGATTGTCACCATTTTACACTTCGCCCGCCTTTTTTAATGTTTTCTTAATTATTTTATTACTGATTCTGAACTTCTTTATCATAAGTTTATCAACGAGGGGCCGGACTTCATGAATTAGGCCGAGGCTCTTGGCCAAAATGAACAGGCCAAGCAATCCCATTATTTCAAAACCAGCGATGACGGCACTCTTTCTAGCCTTTTCCTCATCCAGTAATATCAGATCGGCATTCAGTTCTCTGGCCAGAACCAGAACTTCAGCCTCCCCCCTTTCAAGACTCCCCAGCAGAAAAGCTACCTGTATTTTGTCCTTAACCGGCCTTGGCTCGATCCAGGCGGCTTTTTTTATGATTTTAGACCCGGGTTTTCCTTTGCCCCTTTCCACTACTTCCTTAAAGACCTCTTCAGGGATATAAACCTTAGAAAAGATTTCTTTGAGCAGGTCTAATTTCCCTATTTTTACCAACCCGATCAGGATTGTGGAATCACAGACAATAATCATTTTTTGAGCCTTTTGGAAAGCTTATCAGCGGTTTCAAAGTCTCGTTTCATTTCGGCCTGATCATAATCAATAACCGGAACACCATTATCGCTAAGATACTCTATGAAATCCCATTTAGAAAGACCTGAGAGTTCAGACGCTCTCCCCAATGAAAGAACTTTTTCCTTGAAACATTTCAGTGCTAAAAGTTTCCTTGATTCTCCAGCTATTTTTTCCTTAGTCAACCCTGAGGCAGAAAGGGAAAGGTATAGCTCTTCCGGTAAATCTATAACAGCCTGGACATTTCCCATTTTTTTTATCCCCACTTTACATAATTGTTTAATATATTAATATAAGGAATAGGGAACATTACCACTATTCCACTATTTAGCCAATGGATCCGACAAGAATCCTCTTTTGTCAAGAATTTCTTTTCCTTTTTCAGACCCGCCTGCCAAAGCAAATTTGCGCGAAAAGGGGGACGGGGTTGGTACGAGGGGAACGCTGGTGCTTTTGTTGCCTTAGGAAAGGAAAGGGGGACATCCTTTAGTTTTGCAGTTTTGTGTGCTTTTCATTTATTTTATTAGTTTCTTGAACCCCGGTTAAATAGCCCTCCGGCCCCGGTTGAATAGGTAAAGAAGATTCAACTGGGTAAAGATTGAACTGGGTAAACCGCCCCAGTACGATCTTTTGAACCGCCAAGGCGAAGGGATAAGAGCTATTGAACCGCCCCAGTACGATTTTCCGAACCTACGGGGCAGGCGCTAAGGTTTTTTTGTTGATTTTCCCTGATCAGGACCCCGGTTAAATAGGTTACACTCCTCACTGCGTGAATTGAACAGGGCAGGCGAATGATCAGGAAAAAGCAAAGCCCCTGCGGGCAGATCACTCCTTCAGTCTGTTGACCATTCGTTTTATGCCGTCCTTCATCAATGGTACATTCCAGTTGAGAAGGAAGCCGAGTTTAAGATTGGTAAGTTTAAGATAAGTTAAGAGCTGGGCTTCGTGTATCGGAGCTATTTTATCAACGGTCTTGTTTTCTATGATTATACTCTGTTGGATCATCATATCGATTCGAAAACCCGCATCTATTGTAACAGATTCATACTTGACTGGGAGCGGGACTTCACAGGCCACCGTTAATCCTAATTTCTCAAGTTCGTAGGCCAAACATTTCTGATATACGGATTCGAGAAGACCAGGCCCCAAGGCTTTGTGAACTTTAATGGCGGAATGTACAATATTTCTTCCGATTTCTTCGATGTCTTTCATATATTTTATTTTTGAACCGCAAAGGCGCTAAGGGCTGAGGGATGAAAACCGAAGGCGAAGGGCTGATGGCTAAAGGCTAAAGGGATGCTAACTGCAAATAATCAGCCAGCGACGTTTAGAATCTCAGCGTATCATTTCACCAGATTTAATCTTTGGAAAAGAAACACGAGATATTCATTAAGATCTTTAATGTCTTCCTGGGCTACTTCGAAGACCTGCTCTAAATCAATTTTGCCGTACTCATGTACAATAAGGTTTCTGAATCCAACTGCTTTAACCATTTTTTCTGTAAGTTTATTATTTAGATATTCATTTTCTTCCAATAAATAGAACATCTCGTTAGTACTACCAGGAACACCGAGACCTTCCTCACTAACAATATGAGCAGCAATGTCAATACAATTTTGGATCGCCATTTGCAGGTTAAACAGTATGCTCTCCTGGCGATCGATATCCTGTAAAAATGTCTGTAGATCGGTATGACGTTTTTCTATAACCCTATTCAGGTATCTTTTCACAGAACTTGATTTAGCTAATATAAGATCAGAA
Organism: Pseudomonadota bacterium; assembly: GCA_018897415.1. Lineage (GTDB taxonomy): Bacteria > Desulfobacterota > Desulfobacteria > Desulfobacterales > ETH-SRB1 > B13-G4. The sequence goes on along the minus strand of JAHIKR010000159.1, from coordinate 1,127 downwards.
TCGACCAATTTCTTAACTCCCCATTACTTTTCTGATAAATCCGGATTGCATCCGGCTTCGGTAGTAAGCAAAATCAGCTATCCTGGCGAACATAACCATTCTATACAAAGCCAGTTTCCTGGCATCATTAATCAGAATGCACTTGCCTTTTGAAAATATTTGTTTCAAAAGCTCTTCGCCCGCCAGGTTTAATATCACTGGATGAATATCTTTTCTCAAAACCCGGCCCAATTCTATTGTATAGGCTTTTCTTCTTTGTTTAAGGAAATCCCTATCGTTTTTATCTAAAAGTATGCCCACATCGATATCGCTCAAAGGGCGCGCTTTGCCTTTTGCATGTGAGCCAAATAGATAGACGGCGATCACCTCTTTTTTATCTCGAAAATAAAGTCTTATATTTTCTTCTAACTTTCTATGCATAATTGAAACGCCTAACTTGGGTTTAAATTAATGAGCCGCGATTATAAAAAATTACTTTACGGTTTTTTCAGAATTTATTATTATCATATTTATAAAATAAAACAAGATCAGATCTTGCGAAACAGGATTTTGAGGTATTGTTAACTTATAAACTTATCTTTTATTAGACCCCGGTTAAATACGCTTCGCTGTCCTTCGGTCCCAGTGGAATGGTTATAAAATTCCACGGGATAAAAATTTAACGGGGTAAACCCCGGTTAAATAGCCTAAAGGGATTTAACCCCAGTACGATAGTAAACTACCTACGGGGCAGGCAGGGCAGGCAGGATTAACCCCAGTACGATCTTTTGAACCGCCAAGGTTATATTTTTTTATTGGACCCCAGTACGATAGTAAACTACCTACGGGGCAGGCAGGATTTACCCCAGTACCATCTGCCGGAGCTACCCTGGTTAAATTCGCTTCGCTTGTTCCTATCGGAAATTTAACTGGGCACAGCGGGGCAGGCAGGATTAACTGGATATAAAGGGCAAGAGGCTGAAGGCTGAAGCTAACAGAAAGCAATCAGCCTGCGGCTGAGAGACTTGTTGTGAGCTTAAGTTACGTACATTTAGAGCGTTCCAGTCCTATGACTTTCTTAGGAATTCATCAGCAGTTATTCCTGATTCCTTCAAAATGCCGCGTAATGTTCCTTCTGGCATATCTCC
>JAHIKR010000158.1 GCA_018897415.1 Pseudomonadota bacterium | reverse complement strand
TACAACCAACTGATATCAAGGGGCTTTTAAGATATTACTATGATATCGCAAAATGATGAAATATCTTCCACCGAAAAGTTGCTTGATACAATTCGTAGCAATGATACTTCTATAGAAGATAAAATTCCTGCTGTTTCACCTACCACTCTAAGCACAAAGGCTGTTAAATCATTTTTGACAAAAATTCTTCCTTCCAAAGAACCAATAACGGTTGGAATCGACATTGGCTATAATGAACTTATTTTGGTTAAGATTAAACATCTCCCAGATCAGAAATGGAGGTTGATGGATTTCAGGTGTGTAACATTTAATCCTGAAATTTCCAAAGAAGCAGCCGAATTCGATGGTTTTTTGAAAACAGCTCTTAGTGAATTTTGCGGGCCTTTGAAAGAAGTTAATATCTGGTGTATAATGTCTGCGGCACGGGTCGATATAAAGCGTTTCCTAATTCCAAAGGTTCCCAAAAAACAGATTGAAAACACTGTTTTCTGGAAAGTAAAAAAAGACACCCATTTTGATGAAAAAGAATCGATCTTTGATTATCGAGTGCAGGATGAAGTAATCGAGAAAGGTACCAGCAAGCTATCAGTTATTTCTTATATTGCCCCTAAAAATGAAGTAAAGGAGATAAAGGATCTTTTTTCAAGAATCGACTTTCCTCTTACCGGCATATCCATTGACCCTTTTGCTATCCAGAATCTATTTTCAGCAGGCTGGATACCAACTTCCGATAATACAATTACAAATCTTCATATTGGGCATGACTGGTCCCGTATTGACATTTATTCCAAGGGTAATCTTGTTTTAACTCGTGGAATTAAGTCAGGGGTAAACAGCATGATTCAATCCATTATGGATGAATATAATGAAAGAATAAAAACAACGTCAATACTAGAAATGGCTGGAGAGGAAGATGAATCAGGCAAAGGTGAGGACCATATGGATATGGAGCAGGCCCGCAAAGTACTTTTAAGTTTAAGGCCTGATTTGCCCCCTCTTACTGAAAAGGATTTAGGCTATCAACTCAAAAAAGAGGAAATATTTGAATTGATCCAGCCGGCTGTGAGCAGGTTTGTAAGGCAGGTTGAAAGGACTTTTGAGCATTATATTTCAATTTTTGATGAAGATAGTGTGGGAAAAGTTTATAACTCCGGAGGGGTTCATTTTTACGGTCAGTTGATCGACTATATCGGAGAGAAACTGGGCATTGAAATGGAGATTAGTGACCCTCTGAACCCTGATAAAAATCCTTATCTGGGCGATGTGACGCTTCCAGAGTTAATTTCGAGCAGAGCTCCTTATGCTCTGGCAGTGGGTATTGCGCTGTCTGATAATGATCGTACTCCCAATTTTATTTTCACATACAAAGACAAAAAAAGAACGGATACCATCACCATAATTAGCCGAAGCATTTTTGTAACTACGATGCTAACTCTGTCAATTGCTTTTGGTTTTTTTTTGTGGGCGTTGAGTTCCGGAGAGCATAAGAAAGAGGAGATTGTACGTTTAAATCAGCAGTTAGAGCAACTTGGTCCTCGTGTAAATAAAGATCTCATTTTGCAGATGGCTGCCAAAATAGAGAATAAACACCAGAATTTGAAGGAATACAGTGAAAGATTCCAGGTAATGGCCGTTATTAATGAGATATCTGCCCTTACCCCATCTAATATTAAGCTTCTCAGTTTAACCGCTGATTTTGGTGGTGTCCCGGTGGGCAAAAGCGAAAGGGTCGAGAAAACTTTGTCGCTTGACGGCATAATAATTGGGAAGCATCAGGTGCATGAAACTTCTTTATTGGGATATATAATGAGATTGGGGGACTCGCCTATTTTCAGTACTCCTAAAGTATTTAAAGGCGCTCTTGAACCCTATGGTGAAGAAGGGGATGTTCTGCGCTTCACTATTGAATTAAAATTAATTTAAGGTTCCCATATGGACCTAAAAGAATTGATAAAAAAATTTATCAGCTTACTGGGGCGGAAATTAATATATCTATTGATGTTTGCGGTCGGCATTTTATTATTTATAGGAATTGGTATTTACTCATCAAAGAAGTTCTCTGAGATAAAGGACAGAGAGATTAAAGCAATATGCTGTCAGATAGAAGGCCAGAAGGTTGTTCTTCCCTTATACCATGAGCTGTTGAAAAGATTACAGGTTAAAAGCTCTGAAGTTTTGCCCTTTCCAGACAAAATCAGACTTCCTAAGGATAAAATAGAGGAGATACCGACAATATTCGAGGGAATAGCTGAAAAATGCAACCTGGAGTCAGTGTCCATAATTCCCGATGTAATGTCTCTGGATCATACCTCGGGGCTATTGGTGGTAAATACTTTTGTAAAAGGTTCCTTTTTTGATTTTCGAAAGTTTTTGGTAAATCTGGGAGGAATTCCTTACCTTGAACACATTGAAAAAATCGATATTAAAAGAACGATGGAAGGCAGGGAGTTCAAATTAAAGATCTTGGTAGCTCTCAGTTTAAATCAAAAATAAAGGAATATATATGTCAAAACGAGAGCAAATTATCCTCGGTTTTGTAGCATTGGCAATATTATATGCAGGTTACAACTATTTGGGAATTTCTGAAAAGCATTCTCGGATTAAAACTGAAGAGGAACTGACAGACTTGAAGAATCTTATGGTTAATGTTACTACACAAGTTAATAAGGCGGTATTGTCAGATACTGAGAATTTTTTAATAAAACGTGCTGAGGCCAGTTGGAAGCGAGATCCTTTTTTAAGCCCCGGTGTGCCTGTAAAATTTACCTCAGACAGCGAACTGTCTGAGCTTTCGGATCAGGGATTGAGTTTTACCTATTCAGGATACCTGGAAACAGCTGATAAGAAACTTGCTATCATAAATAATATGGAATATAAAGTAGGCGAAATGTTGGCCGAAGGTGGATTTGTTGTCAGGAGCATTTCTGCTAACCAGGTTGAAATTGGGGTGATAGGTGGAAAAAATACAATCATTCTTCCATTAGAAGAAGTAAAGGTTTTTTCATTGGATAAAAATAGATAGTGCCCGAACGAAAACTAGATAGTTTTTCCAAGTTCAAGGAAGGCGAAAATTTTAACCGGAGGAATACATTGAGTATTTTGAGGATTAAAATTTGAGCCTGACGCAGAAATTGG
>JAHIKR010000157.1 GCA_018897415.1 Pseudomonadota bacterium | reverse complement strand
GAGACCTTTGAAAAATGTTCAATTTTGTTCAAGTTCAAGGAAGGTGAAAATTTTAACCGGAGGAATATATTGAATATTTCGAGGATTAAAATTTGAGCCTGACGCTGAAATTGGGCAAAAGGGGGCGTTTTTCAAAGGTCTCAAGATGTGAGTGGGCAGGAACTGATCCCCTTTATATAAAGTATCATGATAATGAATGGGGGATTCCTTTGCATGATGATAAAAAGTTGTTCGAGTTACTTATACTGGAAGGAGCGCAGGCGGGTTTAAGCTGGCTAACCATTTTAAAAAAACGCCATAACTACAGAAAAGCATTTAATAATTTTGATCCGGAAATTATTGCAGAATTCGACTCAGCTATAATAGAAAAGCTTTTATCCAACAAAGGAATTATCCGAAATAAACTTAAGATAAAAGCTGCTATTCAAAACGCCAAAGCATTCCTTAATATACAAAAACAATTTAAAAGCTTTGATGCATATATATGGCAGTTTACGGGGGGCAAGCCAATAAAGAATGCATGGAAAAATCAAAAGGAAATTCCTTCAAAAACAAAAGAATCAATAGCTATGAGCAGTGATTTAAAAAAAATGGGGTTTAAATTCGCAGGTCCGGTAATATGTTATGCTTTTATGCAAGCCACAGGAATGGTAAATGATCATACTGTAGATTGTTTTCGGTATCAGGAGATCTGGTTGGCATGAATATAGAAGATGATGAAATTAAATTTGAAGAAGGAAATTCTTGCAGATTATTTACTTACAAACCGCAACATATTGGATTTATTGCAACACGTCTTGCCGGCACAGACGGTGTTTCCCTTGAAGCATCAAAATGGGCCGGCATCTTTGAAAAGGAAGGATTTACTTGCTTTTATTTTGTCGGTGAGTGCGATCGTCCACCGGAGCGTTCATACATAGTTGATGAAGCTCATTTTAAACATCCTGACATACGGGAAATCAATCGAAACTGCTTTGGAGTGCTAAAACGAAGCAGTTATATATCACAGAGAATCCATGAACTAAGGCTGAGATTAAAAAACCATCTTTACAAATTCATCCGGCAATTCAAAATCGATCTTCTGGTAACTGAAAATTCCCTTACAATACCGCTTAATATACCTCTCGGCATGGCCATTACAGAGTTAATATCTGAAACCGGTATCCCAACAATTGCCCATCATCACGATTTCTTCTGGGAACGACAGCATCTCATGACGAACGCTGTATGGGAATACCTTAATATGGCCTTTCCTCCTCATCTGCCACAAATTCGGCATGTGGTAATTAACTCTTCTGCTAATAACCAGTTAAGCCTTAGAACAGGTATTTCTTCAACCACCATCCCCAATGTCATGGATTTCGATAATCCGCCTGAACCAATTGATGATTATGCATCTGACGTTAGAAAGGCCCTTGGAGTCGAAGACGATCATCTATTAATTCTCCAGCCTACCAGAGTTGTTAAACGCAAAAGAATTGAACTCGCGATAGACCTTGTCCACAAGTTGGGAAAGAAAGCCAAATTCGTTATTTCTCATGCTTCAGGTGATGAAGGCTATGATTACGAATGCAGAGTAAAAGAATATGCTTGTATGCTGGGAGTTGATGCTGTTTTTGTTTCAGACATCATTAATGAAAAAAGAGGATACACAGAATCAGGTAAGAAAATTTATACCCTGAATGACATTTACCCTCATGCGGATCTTGTCACATATCCTTCAGATTTTGAGGGCTTTGGGAATGCTTTTCTGGAAGCAATATATTTCCGAAAACCAATAGTGGTTAATACTTATTCGATTTACTCAATTGATATTAAGCCAAAGGGATTTTCTGTAATTGAAATTGATGGATATATTACAGATAAGTCGATAAAGCAGGTTAATAAAGTTCTTGAAAACGAAAAACTTCGGAAGAAAATGGTTGATCACAACTATGAGATAGCCAAAACTTGCTATTCATACTCAGTTCTTCATAAGAAGCTTAAAAACCTTCTTATTGAATGCGTTATCTGTGAATTTTAAGGGAGTGTCTGATCATGGAAGAAAAAGTTTTGATTTTTGGAAAGAATACTTGACCCTTCACAACAGCGGCTCGTGAAGCCTATTTAAAAAACGGCAGGAATGTGGAATATATAGATGTGCTGTCTGATGCTGCTAAGCTTGATACTATGTTGAAATATTCCAATGGGAGACGCAAAGTCCCTATTATTGTGGAAAAAGGTAAAGTCACAATTGGTTTTAACGGCAAGGCGTGAGGAGTTTAAATATCGGCTGTATGCTGATAGAGAGAAATAAACCTTAAAAGACATCGAGATATCAATGGAAAAACAATTCATAATTAACGATTTTAAAATAGGCGAAGCATGGCGTCTGTTTAAAATTATGGGAGAATTCGTTGAAGGCATTGAGAGGCTTCACGATATTGGCCCTGCAGTGACTTTTTTCGGTTCAGCCAGGGTAAAAGAAGATGATCCAATATATAAGAAAACCGAAGAAATAGCAGCTCTTTTTGTCAAAAACAATTTTGCTGTAATAACAGGCGGAGGGGCAGGCGTCATGGAAGCGGGAAACAGAGGGGCCCTAAAAGCAGGAGGCACCTCTGTTGGACTGAACATTGTCCTTCCGTTTGAACAAGAACCAAATCAATACTCAAATATTAAGCTCGAGTTCAAATATTTCTTCATCCGCAAGGTTATGTTTGTAAAATATGCCACTGCATATATTATTATGCCCGGAGGCTTCGGTACCTTGGACGAACTTTTTGAAGCTGTTACACTTATTCAAACACACCGCATCAAACCCTTCCCTGTTATACTGGTGGGATCTGATTACTGGTCAGGACTATTAGAATGGATCAAGTCTACCTTGCTTGAACATCATAAGATATCTGATAATGATTTTGATATCCTGCAGGTCATGGATGATCCAGAAGAAATTGTCAGAGCAGTACAAAAGGTTGTAATTTTTTGATATGAGTGCAAATTGCATTAAATATTTCTTTATTATAATATTCTTCGCAGCGCTTTTTATATTTACAGGTGCATTACGCGGCTATGCTGATATATACATGTATGTTGACAGTAATGGAGTACTTCATTTTACCAACGTGCCCACATCATACAATTATAAATTCTATCTAAGCGAAAACCCTTCTAAGAACACAAACAAATATTCGACAAGCAAATATGACCATTTCATATCTGAAGCATCAATAAAACACGGCGTTTCCTTCAAACTGCTGAAAGCTCTTATAAAAGTTGAGTCAAATTTTAACCCTAAAGCTGTTTCAAAAGCTGGAGCAATGGGCCTTATGCAGATCATGCCTGAAAACTTTGATGCTCTTAAAATCACTAATCCATTTAATCCACGGGAAAATATTTTGGGAGGCACACTTTATTTAAAACAATTAATGACCCGTTTTGATGGCAAGCTGCCTCTTGCGCTGGCAGCTTATAATGCCGGGCCAAATACAGTTGAACGCTACAAAAGAATTCCTCCCATAAAAGAAACAGAGAATTATGTGAAGAAAATTATGAGATCATACAATCTCTATAAAAACCAATAACCATTCGATTGCGGATTGCGGATTGCGGATTGCGGATTTTGTGTAGTTGCATTTTTTAGTGGTCTTGGTCGGCAAGTCGGGCCGACAAGGCTGAAGGAGTAAGGAGAAATACAATGTTTCAGGAAAACGAAGTCATCAATCTAATTCTGGCTCTCATTTCCATCCTAATGTTTGCGTTTATCTTCAAAAAAATGGGGATGCCAAGACTGCG
>JAHIKR010000156.1 GCA_018897415.1 Pseudomonadota bacterium | reverse complement strand
TCGAGCCACCAGTACCAGTAAGCGCTGCTCTCATTGCCGTATCTGGAAAGCACAGTGTCAGGAGCCCCGAACTTGTTCCAGTACAGAAGTCGGGTATAATCTATATTCCACAGCAGCACATATGGAAAAGTATTATATATTATTTTATCAATCTCACGGTATATTTCATTACGTTTCTTTATATCAAAAATTCCTTTTTGCTTTTCAATCAGCTCGTCAACTCTATCGTTCTTAAAACCTGTAATATTATTTCCACCTTTTCTATCAGCCTCCTTTGAAAACCACATGCTCTCAGGGTCTTTAAAAATACCTGAGCTCCAGGCAGCCCATGTCATCTGGAAATTATACTCATCCATATCTCTTGCCCAGGCAGCCCAGTCCTTTTTATCAATGATAAGCTCTATGCCGGCATCTTTGAGATCTTCAGAGTAAATTGCCAAAAATTTTTCTGAAGAAGAATCTCTCGTTAAAAACTTAAAAGAAAATCTTTGTCCGTTTTTTTCAAGAAATCCATAAGCCGGATTTACCACCCAGCCTGCCTGCCTGAGAAGATTCAGCGCTTCTTCTCTGTTCACCTCAACAAGCTCGTTAGTACACGGATTTTCTTTTGTATAAAGGTCTTCAAAATAGGATTTGTGGAGAAAATACTGATCGTACATCAAAAGGCTGTTCATTTTTCTCCTGTCAAGAAGAAGCGCCATAGCCTTGCGCACCCTCAAATCATCAAAAGGAGACTTCCTCATATTCATTGCAAATCCCTGGAACCCAACAGGGTTATAATTATAAATTTTCTGCTTCACTATCCGGTTTTTTAAAAAATTTTCTCCTTTTGTCTCATTTATCCATATCCTGGAAGTATATACAGGATAAATATCAATCATGCCTTTTTTGAATGCCTCAAATGCATTTTCTCTCTCAGCAAAAAACTTGAATCTAATAGTTTGAAAGTTGCCGACTCCACGAAACCTTTTGGATTCTCTGTGCCACCAGTCCTCACGTCTCTCCAAATTTATAAGGACTCCTTCATTTATCTCTCCGAGTTTATATGGCCCTGAAACTACCGGAAATTCAAAATTGATCTTGTTAAAATCCTTCCCTTCAAACGCATGTTTACATAGAATATGAAAACCGCTCACAGCACCAAGGTTTTTCCAGTGAACATCCTTAGCGGTAAAACGTATGGTATATTCGTCTATTACAACCTGTGATTCAAAACGTTCCATATCTACTTTATGCGGTCCCGTGAGGTTTCTGGGATCCATTATTGCTTCATAAGTCCATTTGACATCATAAGCTGTTATAGGGCGGCCATCACTCCATCTTGCCCTTTTATCAATATAAAAGGTAAAAGTCTTTTTATCATCAGCGATTACCCATTTCTCAGATAGACATGGTTCATATTCCAGGGTAACCGGATTAATGGATAATAATGTCTCGTATAAAGCTCCAAAGATCTCTGCTGATAGAACATTGTTGTCGATGTAATAGTTCAGGCTTTTCGGATACTGACCTGCAAAAATTGAAATCCCTCCTCCAGCCACGGCATACTGGCTTGCTATAGGATCTGGCCTTTCAGTCCATCCCTTTTGGGGGAACATCTCATCTGCAAAGGCAGATGTAGCCGTCAAAAGTAAAATGACAAGTATTATTTTTTTCATCTTTGTCACTGCCCACTAACCACTTAAGCGCTTTAATAAGCATTTATTTAACCCCATAAGTAGTTGGAATTTACAATTAATTATTAATTATTGATTATTGACAATTTGTAGTGATAAATTAAGTAGTTATCGACCCGACCCATTTTGTATAATAATCAATAATCAATTGTGAATTACTAATTGTTAATGATCGCCCCCATCAAGCCCCTTTTAAAACATCTATCATAGTATAAACTTTTCCCTTTTGGTTATCTTTGATCTTCTTATATAGATAAGAAATAGCATCAAGGGTTCCTTTGGCATAAACATCCCTGCCATTGACATTGTGCGAAAAAACAAAACGCACTGTCTTGTCACTTGAAACAAGTGTATAGGTATGCCACCCATGCCCTCCAAGATATTCTTCAGGGATACCCCACATATTCTTTTGTACTTCGGGATCACGTTCTTTTTTAATATCATCCTTAGAAAAAGGTGTGCCTAACTCATTAAAATATCCGATCATGGCCTTGGCTGTTCCGCTGGTATCTGCTTTTCCTTTCTGGTGGCTTTCCTTGATTTCAAGGGAATATCCCTTAAAAAGATTTGGGAATGTTTTTGCAGCATATTCCATCATTGCCTGGAATCCAACGATCTGCTTTGCCATATTCTGGGCTATTACTGCCGGAATGGAAGATGAACGAACGGTATCTTCAAGGAGTTGTCTGTCGCCTCCTGTTGTGCCCATCACAAAAGGAAGGTTATGCTTGCAGTAAAACTCGGCATTGCTGTTTACAGATGAAGGATGAGTATAGTCTACACTAATAAAATAACTCTCCTTTTCTTTTAGCTCAGCAATTGCCTGTTCACGTTCTTCAGGATGAATAAGCCTGATAGTTACAGAACCGATAGTATATTCGGCTTCTGCAATTTCAGGCCCTGTAAGCGCAAGCGGTATAAGTTCAAACATACTATCGTTCATGATATGTTTTGCCACGTTTACTGCCATATTGCCCGGAATTCCGTTTATCATTACCTTTATTCGCTCCATTTAACACCTCCAATTATTATTTTAGTCGAGTGGTCGAGTGGGAAAATGGTCGAGTGGTTGACTACTCGACTACTCGACTACTTGACTACTTGACCACTAGACTATTTACAACTGATTTTATGCCTGGAAATTCTGTATCTTCAAAACCTGAAAGATTATACTTTAAAGTCTTAATTGCTGCCGGGATGTATTGTTCAAAGTAAGACTTACTATTCACGCGTATCAAATTACCAAATGCGCCAAGTATCTGTAAGTTTCTTGTTAGGGAACAATATTTAAAGCAATAGCGGAACTGCTCTTCGTTAATCTGAAGAAATTTTGGAAGCTTTTTAATGCAGTAATCAACAAGTTGAGCCCTCAATTGGTAGGGTAAATCCACATATGGATCAATAAGCAAGGATGCCAGATCATACTGGACAGGGCCAATGCGTCCGCCCTGAAAATCTATTATATAAAACTTATTATCTTTAACCATAATATTTCTAGACTGCAGGTCTCTGTGCATAAATCCATTAACTGGGAATTTAAGCGTTTTCTCAGCAAGTGATTCAAATTCATCTTTAAAATCTTCAAAGAAATAATCCATGCCAAGATAACCTCTTAAAAATGAATCAACAAAGTATCGGCATTCCTTTTCAAGTATAAGGTCTTTACTGTAATATGGAGTTTGATATGTCCATGATATATCAAAACCTTTTACCCCTAAAATTGACATCTTTATAAGAAGATCAACAATTTTTTTATAATAATTAGCAATTTTCTCCGGATTTTTAGTATCTAGGACTAGTTTCTGGAGTTTTACATCGCCCAGATCTTCCAGAAAAACCAGACCTGAAAAATTATCATAAAGATGTATTTTAGGTACAGGTATTCCCCTGTTATAAAGATGGCGACCGATCGCTATAAATGAGTCTGCTTCGGATGTTGCGCTTCGGGTTCTGATGCCGTGATCAACTATAATAAGCTTTTGAAATGGAACTTCGCTTTGCCCTTCAGAAGTAATCTTACCAGACAATTTACTTTCTGACGTTATCCTGTACCATCGCCTTTCAGAACCATCACCCCTGATTCTATTGCGCTTTATTTCGCTGAAAGTAAAATCCGGCCAAACCTGCTTAAATGCTTCGGAAGCCATTTTATTTATAACGGCTTCTCTGTAACTTTCAGGTGTTCCTATATCTTTCCAGTAATGTTTTTTTGAAATAAAAGCTTTTAGCATTTGTCCAGAAAATATTAATTTCCGATACGCATCGATTATGCTTGAAAATAAGCCATCCGGGATAAAATCTAAAATATCCGGATCAAGGACCTGTATCCCTGTAAAAGCAAGCTTTCTTTCATAACCGATGTTCCCATTATTTTCCTTATCATCAAATCCTTTAATAAAGTCTTCCTTGGTTATTAATACGTTGTTAAACTCTTTATAATCATAGAGAACAAGTGTGGCAGTATATTTATGATTCAAATGAAAATCATAAACCTCACGCAGGTCTATATCTGTAAGAATATCGCTGTTTATAACCATAAATGGTTGATCATCCCAAAAATCCGCCGCATTTTTTATAGCTCCTCCTGTACCGAGAATAAAAGGTTCATAACGGGTAAAAACCGGAATGGAATAT
>JAHIKR010000155.1 GCA_018897415.1 Pseudomonadota bacterium | reverse complement strand
TGAAGCATTTGGAAAAGATTTTGAAGATATGCAGCGCAGGGTGCCTGGTACTGAAAAAATCAAGGGCATTATAGGTTTTGAGCCAAAAACTGATTTTGATACAATGCTAAGAAAAATTGTCAGGTATATGAAAAAGAAATAATTTCATTACCGATCAAGCCATCGTTCTTTCCACATCTCCCACATCAATAGCGCCCAGAGTTGATATTGTCGATTGAATCTGCCAGACAGGTGCTCTTTAATTTTGTTTTCAACTATTACATGATCAAATAAACCTTCTTTTTTTAAACGCTCAGGAGAAAGATAATCTAAAAGCAGATCTTTCAACTCACCACGCAACCAGTGATCTATTGGAACACCAAATCCCATTTTGGGTCGCTGAAACAATTCAGTAGGAACATAGCGTGATAGCAACTTCTTCAGCAAGTACTTGCCTTCCCCGTTCCGGAATTTTAAATCATTCGGCAATTTGGCCGTAAACTCAACTACACGATGATCGAGTAACGGTACGCGGATCTCGAGACCGGTCGCCATACTGGCACGGTCCACCTTGGTCAGCATGCAATCTGGCAGGTATGTCCCCTGATCCACACGCATCAATTGAGAAAGCACCGGCCAATCCCTGGTTTCATTGAAAATCGTTTCATAATTGCTTTGCGGCAGGGTCCGGCCGATAAGCCGGAAAAGGTCCGCATTAGGCCATAAGCAGATAGTCATCCGGTATAATTCAGAAACCTGGGTCTGATCAAGGATCGAAAGCAGTTTTTGCCATTTCTCCTGAAAGTTGGCAACCTGAAAACGTTGCGGTAGTCGATTCCGAATGGGTAGATAGCATTTTTCGATCCATTGAGCTGAAAGCAGTTTGAATGCCTGAGCCAAAACCTTCTTTACGATGATGGGCAATTTTCGGGACCATAAAGCCATGTTTTGGGTCATCCAATAGCGGACATAACCGCTAAATTGCTCATCGCCCCCATCTCCAGAAAGGGCCACAGTGACCTGTGAGCGGGTCAGTTTGCTGACCAGAAAAGTGGGAATAGCTGATGGATCAGCAAACGGCTCATCATAGATCTCAGGCAGTCTGGGAATAACACACATGGCCTGTTTGGGAGTAACGTATAGTTCAGTATGATCCGTACCCAGATGATTAGCAACTTGTTTCGCCCAGGGGGCTTCATTAAAACCCTTTTCCATAAAGCCGATACTAAAAGTCCGTATTGGCTGGGGGCTGACTTTTTGCATCAATGCAGTGATAACTGATGAATCAATACCTCCGCTCAACAATGCACCCAGCGGCACATCGCTGATTAGACGATTAGTGACTGCTTCCGTAAGCAAGCTGTCCAGTTGTTCTAAGTAATTATTTTCTTTAGTTGCTGTTGAAGAATAGCGATTTGGGGCATCAGATGTTGGAATGTTCCAATAAGGTTTTAAAGAGATTGTCTGGCCGTCAAACAGCAAAAAATTCCCCGGCGGTAGCTTGTATGTGTGCTTAAATATTGTTTTGGGCGCTGGTATGTACTGATAATGCAAAAACAGGGGCAGCGCCTCATCATCGATTGTCTTTTCAAAGCATTTAAAGGCCATAAGGGCCTTTAATTCGGATCCGAAAATAAAGGTTTGATCTTTATAATAGTAGTATAAAGGTTTGATTCCAAGCCGATCCCTGGCAAGAAAAAACTGTTTTTTGGGCCGGTCCCATATTGATAGAGCAAACATCCCTATAAACTTTTCAAGGCACTCCACTCCCCATTCCAGGTATGCCTTGAGAACGACCTCTGTATCAGTACTGCTTCTAAAAATATGCCCCTTTTTTTCCAGTGTTTTGCGTAATTGGAGGTAATTATATACTTCGCCGTTATAGACTATATGAACAGTCCCGTCTTCACTGGCCATGGGCTGAACACCTGCCGTGGAAAGATCGATAATCGATAACCGGCGATGTGCCAGACCTATTCCATTTTTTTCGTCAAAATAAATACCTGAATCATCCGGCCCTCGATGAGAGAGCAAATCTGCAGAATCCGGAAGCGAATTTTTTAACTCAATATATCTTTTATGACTTTTGAATCCAACGATTCCGCACATACTTTAGTTCCTACTGCGCACCAGTATGGTGCGTCCATTTTAAATTTGATATTTTCCAGGCCTGCTTTTTCCATCATGCGTTTTATTTACAGTTGCAGGCCTTCCAGACCTTATCCCAGATCTCCGACTCCCTCCTGGAGACTGGCATGGCCCTGTGTTGAAGGACACGATAGTTCAGGCCGGTAGTAATTGCAAAGGTTTCTACCATGAATTTTACCATTTGTTCTAACACTCCAAAGGCAAAAAAATATTGTTTTTCGTTAACCGCCTTTCGAATCAACATCCGTGAATAAAGATACCGCCCGGCCAAAAGCGTTTTTAGAGACAGCTCACTCTTTCTGTATCCGATCAGAATTTCTGGAAGGCAGGCAAAACGGCTGTGCTCATATGTTCTCAGCAGCAGTTCCTGGTCCTGGGCCTTAGTTGTCGAGGTGTTATAAGGGTTATGTCGGAACCAATCTGTATTCCCCATCCAAGTAGGATGAGGAAGGTAAAAGCCGGCCCATGGACGGCTACATATCTCGACATGGTTTTTTTTGAAGGGATATGTGCCTATAATGCGACCTTTTCCGTTGAAGATCACGACCCGGCTGCCCACGAGGTCAATCTCAGGATGATCTTCAAGAAACTGCACCTGGGCTTTCAGGCGAGATGGATATGCAATATCATCTGCATCCATGCGTGCAAAATATTTCCCACGGCTCTCTCGCACAGCCTGGTTCAACCTGGCTGCTAGTCGCTCGTTCTTGCCGTCTGCTATAATGCGAATACGCCTGTCATGATAAAGATTGGCTACAGAAACGGTTTTATCCTGTGAACCATCATCGATTATGATCAATTCCCAATTATCATAGGTTTGCTGGAGGATCGACCGAATAGCCTGGCCCAAAGTCGATTCGCAATTAAAGACAGACATTCCAATACTGACTAGTGGATACATAAATTATATTTTCGGAAACATCCTGCCAGGCCACCCAGCGGCCCGAAAGGTTTTTTCTCCCATGATTCTCCAACTTAATTCAAATATCAATCTTCTGGCTGCACGCGGCCCCCGTATGTCACCCCAGATGAACGAACATAGGGTAAGTAAAATTTTCCGCAACATCTTTAAGGGCGTGGTCAGCTGGTGGGATCGTACTATGGTTTCATATGACCGTGGGAGTTGGTTGGTGTGTTTTATATTAGTTCGTGCTGTATATGCGTCTTCAAGCAAAGCCTGCAACCGATGTTCATAGGTGTGCTCCGCTCGAGTGCGGGCAAAAGCGGCTTCGGCCATGGAATCGCGAACAGACGGACGATTCAGATAAAACTGAATCTTTTCTGCCAGCTCATCGATGTCGTTAAAAGTGTCTATCTCTTTTCCAATACAATAAAAGCGATCCAGGCGAGGTGCTGATTCAGTGAGCAAGAAACCGCCAGCACCAGGTACCTCAAAAGTTCTAGCCTTGATCTGATTGGCGCCTTTGGAGTTGGCAAAATTCAGACTGATAACCGATTGGCGCATTATATTGGAGATATCCGATGCAGGCACAGATCCAGAGGGCCAGCCATGCCCGAAACAAGCAACTTGGATACCTTTCTGCATCAGGGCTTTAATGCGCTGTTTACGGTTGCCGTGAGCAGCCCCGACAAAAGAAACCGGATAGGTGCATTCTGAAGCTTTGAGCGGCGGATGAAGCGTTTGCGAGTTTGCGGCCCACTGAGTCAGATAGACATTTTGAATGCCATCGCGATTATATAGCGGCAGCACATCGTTGTAAGTGGTAGTGATAATATCATAGGCACTGCCAATGAATTTTGAAACCTCTCGATATTTCCACGAGTCATCAGTAGTCCAGCATATTGTGATGGTGTTGATATACGTTTTGATAAGATTAAGAGTTTCCAGCCAGATTTCATAATGCATAGGAACGGTGAACATTACATCGGGTTTTTCCTGGACCAATATATCAATAAGTTTGCAGTTTAAATCTGCATAGTTCGTATAATCGCTTTTATCCCATAATTCGAAGAAAAGCACTTTGTGGCCTAAATTCTTAAAGGCAGGCAAAAATGCAGCATATTCAGTGCTAGTGCCTCTATATGAGGCGCCATATTGATATCGGCCAAATGCACATAATATTTTCATTTATAATTTACTTGTACGCTCATTTAGGGTTGTATTTGTCCTTTCCAGGTACAATTCTAATAATGTCATAATTTACTTTAAAAACATAATTTGGTTTCTTTTGCTTAATGAATGCTTGCAGTGCATGCAGTGTGGGATAGTCATACCGTCCGTCAAATAAATGAGCATCATCGATTAAAATTACATGATTAAACTCACTAAGGTCAAAGATAGTATTTAATTCTGCAAGGACGGGTGTGTCCGTCTCACCTCGAGTGGAAAAACCTCCCGAGTAATGAGCATCTAACCAGAAAAGCGCCGGTGTGGTTAGCGTCCGAACCACTTCGGGAAGCACAACAGTGCTGTCTCCGTGGCAAATATGAATGTTTTTGTGTTTAGCAAACCTTTTTAAAGCTCTTCTATAAAGATCTTTAGACAATTCTATTGATACAATTCTATCAAATTCTTTGCTAACTGCATAAACCATATCTCCCAGATAAGTGCCTGTTTCGATAAAAACTTGAATATTATATCGCTGTCCATATTCTATGATAGTATGTTGCTTATATAAGTGAGGCGTAGGTCCATTTCTGTTTTTACGCCTCCAATTAAAATAATCGATTTTGTGCTCGGTGCGTCTATAATATTGATATAAAAAACTACTTCTGAATAATTGTTTTGCTTGCCGTAGCATGTAACTCCTTCTTTGTTCTAAATGAGTTTAAAGTGAAATAACCCTAAAGCATATTTCATGTATTGTGCTGATTTAATATCGGCAAACTCTATCAGACAACCTGAATCGTCAACAAATGAAAATTCGACAAGCTTGAACTCTTGGAAAAATTCTATAATATCTTTAGCATCAAACACACAGCCGGCATTAAAAAATATATTGGGCCTGCCTATGGGAACTGATAGAAAGAAATTTCCATTTTTGGAAATAACACGTTTTGTTTCAGCCAATGCCTTCCAGTTCCCCTTGAAATCGAGGGGATCTCCGTATCTCCCTAACCCAATGTGTTCAATTACATGCAGGCAAGAAAGCGATTGGATACTTTTGTCTGCAAATGGTAGACTTAAAATATTTCCTGAAATTTTATACAAATAAGGGACTTTAATTGCCGGCGGTCGGAATTCCATTTGAATTACCGGAATTATCGCACTCAATTGAACAATAAAAGACAGGTTTGATGAAATATCGACGTGAATTGGAAACGACGCATGATTATTCATGATGCGCTGGGTTGCCCAATATGCCTGCAGGACGTAATGCGGATCAAAAGTACTTTTTTGTGATTCTTCGTACAATATGTGCAAGATTTTTATTGGATAGCTTCCAGAATAACCTTTTTTATATATTCTCCAGCTTTTCCAAAATGATATGAGTTCATGCGGTAATTTGATTAAATTACGCGGATCAACAGATGCTTGAATATTTTTAAGAATGCCCGATAAAAAGATTCGATTCAATTTCTATCCTCTAATGCGCAATAGCCATTACATGATAACCAAAACACAGCGTATTTATTTCTTTAAGTTTGGCGTTCTTTTGCTTTAAATAATGATAAAAAAAAGAGGGGCATAAAAATAAGACTGCCCAGAATCCTTCATATCGCATGCACCGCGCTGCTTCTACCATCAGCCATGCATGATAACTGCCTACTGGTTCTATGGAAATTTGATCAAAATTATTCTCTTTTAAGATTAAATCAAGATAACGGTTGCTGAAACCGCTATAAAAATAGTACGGATCCATGTGACGCAAGGAATTGGCTGGCACAGTGAGGATGAGTTTGCCCCCGGGTTTGAGCAGTCGGGAGAATTCTTCAATTGCAGCGTTGGGATATGGTATATGTTCCAACACTTCCGTGCAAAGAATGGCATCAAAGAACTGATCTTTTTCGTCGATGTTCCAAATATCGCCGACATAATCAAGTTCGCCATATTGATACGTTTTATGGAGAGCTGTCATGGAATCTTGCTCATCTTTTTTAAATTTGCCAAAATCCTGCGCAAAATACTGTAGATGTTTGCAATAGGATCTGTATTGCTGGCTGCCGCATCCTGCATCCAGCAATTTACTGTTCATCGGAAGATTCTTTAGCTGTTGTTCAACCCACTGCTTACGATCGTATTCATTATTTAGTAACCGTTTAAGTTTTTCTATTGGCCCCATGTTGCCTTCTCACTTGTCTAAACATTCTTCTTTGCGAGTGGACTACTATCCTTGACCTGATGATGGGTTCCCATCATTTTCAGAGCCAGGATTAGAAACCAGCTCGCGTAAAGTCCCCCTGCGATACCCAGAGCAAGCACAACTCCGGTGGAGCCTTTCGTAGCAGCCAAGGGGAAGGTTAAGCCTGCAGCAATAATTCCGCTGATACTGATCGGTAAAATGTAAACACGGGGACGGTTCGCTAATAGGCCATAACCCGAAAGCATTTGACCCAGGTAGTAAAGTGCCCAAGCGAGGGTCAGCCACGGCAGCAAATAGGAAAGCTCGACAAATTGATCATTACTGATAAATAACACCAGCTGTTGGTGAAATTGGGCAAAGAGCGAAATTAGCACGGCCGTTCCAATAACATAAAAAGCGATCATCACCAATATAACCTTGTTGGCGGATTTGATAGATTGCGTTGATTCCATTTTGCCAGCACGGTCATATGCTATCGGCAAAAAAAAGGTGCTCAGAAAACCTGAACCAAAAATCAGCGGATATAAGGCAAGCTGGTTGATCACAGCATAAACGCCTACGGTATCTGCACCTTCAAAAACTTGAAGAGCCCATCGATCACAGGATTGATGTAGCCAGCTAAATATGCCCCAGATGAAAAAAGGCCAGGCGAATTTTAGAATTTCAGGACCAAGGCGATTTTTTTCTGAAGGCTGGTTGGTTCTTACCGGCTGGCTGGCAACAATACTTCGAACCACGTGGATATAATATTTTTCTGTGTACCACCCGACGATCCCCATGGAAACCAAAAATCCGCCCATTACCACCCAGGCATCTTTGAAAAGTAAGTATAACAAGCCAGCAGCCAACAATGGTTTCATAAAAGCGGCCGCTGAATTAACGAGCGCAACAGCCTTTCGTTTGCGGGCCGCCATTAGCATGTTCAGACGAACGCCTGTCCATCCAGTCAGAGCGCCAGTCAGTATGGCAAGCATAATTAGTAGAGACCAATCATGTAATTTAATAAGATATAAGATCAAACCAAAGACGAGACTAAATACAGCAACTAAACCCAATAACCGCTTAAGGTATTTTCTAGACAGGTAAGAATATTTCTCAATCTCATTGCGATGCTGACTGATAGACCAGAACCGCATAAAACTCTGTCCAATTGGACCAAATATATTAGCTCCGATAAGAAGAACAACGGTATTGGCAACGGCAAATTGTCCAAATTCGGCAGGGCTTAACATCGAAGTAAGCAATTTGATAGCAAACAGCCCTCCTATTGCCATGCCGACCTGCCCGAAAAAGACCCAAAATGCTTCAGAAGGCAAACGGTTCATGCCAAATGATCTTAAACTAAATTGCATGGGTAACAAGTGAGCCCTTTATCTTATAAATCAGCTGCAATTCTCTTGTGCTCTTTGCTTCTGCGGTGAATCATTTCACTTAAGACCGGCAAGGTCAATATAAAGCGCCTTAATGTCTCTAATCAACCGCTCCTGAGAATAATTCTGTTTGACATATTCCAGTGCTCTCATTATACGGCTCTCATCTTTATCTAATCCATTATTCAACAAATATGACAACCCCTTCGCAAAATGTTGCGGGTCTTTATTTTCGCAAAGAATACCACGTTCACATAGTTGAAACCCATTTGCAGTATAATCGTTGCTAATGTAAAACCCCAACAAATCTTTTATGCCGCCAACATCGGTAGCGATTACCGGAACTGAGGAAGCCATTGCTTCAATTATAGAAACTGGAGTACCTTCGTTTAATGAAGTTAAAGCAAGTATGTCAATATCCGCATATACTGAAGCTACATCTCTAACCCATCCGCAGAACAGCACATGCTCGGACAACCCTTCCTTACTACAATAAGCCTCCAGTTCACCTCTCATTTCACCATCGCCCACTACAACAAACTTCACACGTATACCAGGATTTTGATTAATAAAAATTTTAGCTGCTTTTAAAAACATCATATGATTTTTAATTGGAACCAATCTGCCAACAATCCCGATTAAAAGTGTTTTATTATCAATTCCCAGAAATCTTCTAAATTTTCCATGAAGAGCTTTGCTGAAAAGAAATGGATTTAAGTCAAATCCCAAATTAATTATTTTTATCTTATCAGGTGAAATAATACGATATTTATCGGCGAGTTCTTTCTTCTGAGAATCACTTATTGCTATTACAACGTCAGTTGATCTTGCAAGTAACCGCTCAACCCAAAGAAAAAGAAAAGTTTTAATTCTTGAAAAATAACCTTTAAAGACATGTCCGTGAAAAGTATGAACTACTTTAACCTTTTTATTAAAAAAGAAATTATAAGCGCACACAGCTATTCTTGCAACAAATCCTGCCTTAGCAGTATGTGAATGAACGATATCGGGCTTTTCGCGACGAATTATTGCAAAGACTTTTATAAAAGTCTTTAAATCCTTTTTAAAATTTATCTCTCTTTGCAGATCTGAAATAACAATCGGCTTTATGCCATACGTATCAGCGAGATAGCTCATGTCTCCTTCTTGAGCAGATACTTTTCCAGTAACAAGGACTGACTGAAATCGATCAGGATCAAGTCCTTGTGTCAAAAGCGCTACATGAATAGCCGGGCCTCCTATATTAAGACGAGCTATAATTCTTAATATCTTTGTTTTTCGATTCATGTGAGCATCCGTCATAAAATCCCCTGCCCATTACTGTTTGCCACCAACTCTCATCTTCCAGATCACTCACACTACTGCTTCATCGTCTGATATTTCATACTCAGGTACAACTTCCTTCAACTTGGCTTTAATTCCCTTTGCATCATGCATATCTGCCAGATGGGTCAATTCTTTTATCTGTTCATCAAGCCTGTCTAATTTATTATAATACTCTGTGTCACCGCTCAGGCTCTCATCCCGTAATACAAGAATCTTCTCATGTTCAGTCTTTACAATCCCTTCTCCCTCTGTAATCAACTCCTCGTAAAGTTTTTCACCCGGCCTGAGGCCTATAAATTTTATCTCAATATCCGTATCAGGTTCTTTACCTGAAAGACGGATCAGGTCCCTGGCCATATCTACTATTTTGACCGGTGTTCCCATTTCAAGAATAAAAATCTCACCACCCTCACCCATGGTAAATGCCTGAAGTATAAGTTGAGCGGACTCCTCTATGGTCATAAAAAATCTGGTTATCTCTGGATGCGTAACGGTCACAGGGCCACCTTTTTCGATTTGATGCCGGTAAAGGGGAATTACTGAGCCTGAAGAACCAATCACATTCCCGAAACGCACCGCCATGAACTTAGTTGAACCTGATGAATGAGATTGCACAATTTTTTCAGTAATGCGCTTTGACGCTCCCATTACGTTGGTCGGCCGCACCGCTTTATCCGTTGACACCAAGACAAACCGGTCAACTTTGTGAGCAATCGCCGCTTTGACGAGAGTATTTGTTCCGACAATATTTGAATATACCGCTTCCCATGGATTTCTTTCCACTAACGGAACATGCTTATAGGCGGCGGCGTGAAAGACTACATCCGGCTTGTATTTTCGGAAAATCTCATCAACCAATGCCTTATCCTGTATCCGACCGAGTACAGCCCGATATTTTATGTAGGTAACCACGTGCTTGAGTTCCATTTGAATCGAATATAGATTACTTTCACCTGCATCAAACAAAACCAATAGAGACGGTCTATACGTACAAATCTGCCTGCACAGTTCAGAACCAATCGAACCGCCTGCCCCTGTTATCAAAACACATTTGTTTTTCAGGAATTCCGAAATTTTATCATTTTCCAGCCGGACAGGAGGCCTTCCAAGAAGATCCTTATATGCAATATCTCGAATTGTTTTAATACTGACTTTGCCGTCGATTATCTCCCCCATACCAGGTAGTGTCTTATAGGGGATCTTTGTTGCATCACAGATCTCAACAATACGCCGCATGTCTTTTCCCACCGCAGACGGTGCGGCGATCAGAATTTCATCTACACCTTCTTTTTTTACAATCTCTTTAAGCTCGTCGATCCTGCCGAGAACCTTTACGCCATGGATCTGTTTGCCAATCTTATCTTTATCGTCATCAACAAAACCGACTACCCTGTATTTCATCCTCGGATTATCATAAATCTCGCGAACAACCTTTTCTCCTGCGTCACCAGCACCTATTATTATCATTTTTTTATGTTCATTGCTGTTGATGCCATTCTTATTAAGAGAAAAGGTAGTAGTAGATAAAAGGAGTCGGATGACAAGCCTGATTCCGGCTATCAATATCAGGGAAAAAACAGCGTCAATAACAAATACAGACCGCGAAAACCCCTGAAATCTGCTAAGCATGAGAACCACTGTAATAATAATCAAAGAACTCACCAAAACCGCTTTGATCGCATTAAGGAGATCAATGATTCCGGTATAACGCCACATGCCACGGTAGAGGTTAAAGAAGTAAAACACCGCCAGTTTGCAGAGGAGCATGGGAACAATGGTCTGCTTTATAACCAGCAGTTCTCTCGGCCCAATATGAGCTTCAAACCGCACAACATGGGCCAAAAAATAAGAAATGGCCAATAAAACCACATCAGCCAGAATCAAAACAAACAAATTTTTACTTATCAGTATTTTTTTCATCTATTACAAAAACATCCCTATGACAGACAGCACATTTCAGAGATCAGATGTCAGATGTCAGATGTCAGAGATCAGATGTCAGAGATCAGATGTCAGAGATCAGATGTCAGAGATCAGATGTCAGAGATCAGATGTCAG
>JAHIKR010000009.1 GCA_018897415.1 Pseudomonadota bacterium | reverse complement strand
TTATTTTCTTCTAAAGATTCTTTGCGTCTTGAGCGAAGCGGGCGGTGAAACAATATGAAAAAATACGTCATCGAATTAACGAATTAGAGCACTAAGGAAAAGTTAAACCGGAGGACTTTAATGGACAAGCCTATCGAAAACTATTGGAAGATTCGCCTTGAAGATCTTAAAGAATCTTTAGAAGAAAATAACTTTGAGGTTTTTCTGGCAAACAGCTCCAATGATGCAAAGAGTATTGTACTTGAAGAAATTTTGCCAAAAGTAAATGCGAAGACTGTCTCATGGGGTGGTTCCACGACGTTTATCGAGACAGGCCTTTATGATGATATCAAGAACAGTCCGGAGCTGGAAGTTCTGGATGTTTATGATAAAAATCTTTCCGATGAAGAAAAAAATAGTCTTCGCAGAAAAGCGCTTCTTGTTGATCTCTTTATTACCGGGACTAATGCAGTCACCGAAACAGGTAGTCTTGTTAACCTTGATATGTATGGAAACCGCGTAGCAGCTATTACTTTCGGTCCTAAGAATGTTGTAATTCTCGTTGGCCGTAACAAAATTGTTCCGGATTTAGAGGACGCTATGTTTCGCATTAAAAATTATGCAGCTCCGGTTAATTCCATGCGGTTGGACAAGAAAACGCCCTGTATCAAGACCTCCTTTTGCGAGGAATGCAAAAGTCCTGATCGTATCTGCAATACCTGGACAATAACCGAGAAATCATTTCCCAAGGGAAGAATTAAGATTGTTTTGATTAATGAGGATCTGGGATTTTAACTGGTTCCAATGGAAAATAGTAGGCCAGATAGAGCGGATAGTGATGAACTCGGTTGACACGATCAATATTCATGTTTCTGGCGCTCATGATCGTTCTGAACCAGGGCTTATATTTTTCCGCAAAAACCTTTAAACTTTTGGCCTGTGTAACCCAGCCGGACTTAACTTCCACCGGAAGAACACCACCGTTTATCTCTCTTATAAACTCAATCTCGGCGGTGTTCTTTTTCCATGAATAGAGCGGTCCAACGCCTGCACATCTGAATTCCTGAGCAATGAAGTTTTCCGCAAAATATCCTTTGTAGCTGCCGTAATCATAATCGAGTATTGTTTTAGGATTAAGCTGGCTTATTGCACCTAAGATCCCCACATCGAAACTGAAGAGCTTAAAGCGGTTTTCCGTAGTGTATGCAGAAAAAGGAATTTTCGCGCTGTTTGCAATATGAATTTTTATGATCAGTCCGGCGGTATTGAGCCAGTCAATAGCATCTGCCAGCCTGGAATAGGCTTTGATTCCCGGAAGCACGCCCTTAAATCGAAATTTTGCTGCGGATCCGTCTTGCTCCCTTGCCAACTGGGCCGGGATATTTTTCCATACCCGCTCAATGTGCATGGCATTCTGTTTTCCTGAATGCTTAGCAATATCAGAGACATAATCCGTGATCAGATCCGATTGTTTTTCTCTCACAATTCCGAGGGAAGTACGCAGGTCTTTTTTAGTTTCCACATAAGTCTGAACGACTTCAGGCAGCCCCCCGACGATAAAATAAATTTTCAACTGATCCCACAGGTGCAAGTGAACTGTTTCAGGGATATGATCTTTGCCGGTGAGGGCGCGCAGAAATTCCGAATAGCGGGTTTCGCCGGAAGCCTCCAAAAATTCCCGGAAGCACATGGGAAACATCTCAAGGTGCTCGACCTTGCCGACGGGAAAAGAACTATGGCCGAGATGAATTCCCAATAATGATCCTGCCGCGCAGATGTGGAAATTCGGCAGTTCTTCCTGAAAATATTTCAGACTGGTCAGAGCTTTCGGGCAGGCCTGGATTTCATCGAAGATCATAACATCATGATCCGTGTTTATGGAGGAGTCCACATAAAAACTTAGCTCCTGTAATATACGTTTCGGGTTTAGATCTCTATCGAAAATTTTGGATAAGGTTTCATCTGCTTCAAAATTGACATAGTGATAATTGGGAAATAATTCCTCGGCGAATCGTTTTAAAATATAAGTTTTTCCGACTTGGCGTGCGCCCTTTAATATCAGGGGTTTCCGGCTTTTTTTATCTTTCCACTGTTTTAGTTTCTCAAAAATATCTCTTTTCAAAACTTCCTCCTGAAAAAGGCGGGCATTTATATTGTAATAAAGTGATACCACAATAATTTTTAAAATGCAACTTTTTGATACCACTTTTTGATAAAAGCGTAAAAAAGTATGGAATTTTGCCAGCTTACCAGTACGATCCTCGGGTGGCAGATGCCTGCTCAACCACTATCCCCTATACCACCCGTGCCATAATTGGGATAGTAATGCCATCTTCAAGACAATCGTTATTTCTAATATATTCTTGATTTTTATATAAATTAATTGTATAATTAGTTCGGAAAAGGATCTATGCAAATTTTGAGTTCTATTATAAATAAAAGACCTCGTATTGGCTGTCATGGCACAGTTTTTGCTCTCTCTCTCTCTCTCTCATATATATATATAACCACTTAACCACTTTATTTTACAAATATTCTGGCTACTTAGCAGCAAGAGTAAGCCCGCCGGTTTCCTTGAGTAGACCGGCGGGATTTTTTTTGTTTATGAGAGGTATAAAAAATGCTCAAAAGACTTGTTATTAAGTTCCAGATTATGATTTTTCTGCTTACCTTATTAATTACAGGTATCTCCTGGGGAGAAGAAAATCTGGTCAAAATCGGGGTCCTTGCCTATAGAGGAGCCGAGCAGTGCTTAAAAAAGTGGTCACCCACAGCTGAATATCTGTCAGTCAGGATTCCAGGCAAGACTTTTGTGATTATACCGCTTGATCACGAGCAAACTTATACTTCAGTTGAGAAAAAGGAAGTCGATTTTATTCTGGCTAACTCAAACTTC
>JAHIKR010000008.1 GCA_018897415.1 Pseudomonadota bacterium | reverse complement strand
TGATATCATGGATGGAAACGAACCCGACCCTGCTTCCTTAGGTCAAAGGGAACTTGAACATTATAAAACAACGCGAGTTCTCATGGGCAAGGTTCTTTATTCACATTCATGGCTTACTGCTTAATATAAGTATAGCGTAACCCGCAATGGCTGAGCTTGAAATAACGATTGACGGTCAAACGTTATGGGTTGATCCCGGCACAACAATTTTAAATGCTGCAAATGCGGCAGGGGTCATTATTCCAACGCTGTGCTATGTGCCGACAAAGACGGTCGAACATCCTTGCGGTATATGTGTAGTTGAAATCGATGGTAGAGAGGAACTAGTTCCTGCCTGTTCCACTCCTGTGGAAGCCGGCATGAAAGTTGCCACCCTAAGTGACCGTGTTATAGAGTCCAGACAGCGCATTCTATCCGGCATGCTGTCAATGCATTATGGCGATTGCATTGCGCCATGTTCTCAGGCCTGCCCAGCTCATATCAATATTCAGGGGTACCTCAGCCTGATTGAGCGGGGTGAGTTTATTGAAGCCCTGAAACTGATTAAAGAGAAGAACCCCCTTCCACTTTCCACAGGTAGAGTATGCCCACATTTTTGTGAATCAAGATGCCGCCGCATTCTTGTTGAAGAGTTTATAGCTATAAATCATTTAAAACGCTTTGTAGCAGACTATGCTCTTCAACATAAGGATATTGATGTCATCCCCCCTGCTCCTTCCTCCGAGCATAGAGTTGCTGTAATAGGAGGAGGCCCTGCCGGGCTTTCTGCTGCTTATTATCTTTCACAAATGGGTCATTGTGTGACGATATTCGAGGCCATGCCGCAACTTGGAGGCATGCTTCGTTATGGCATACCTGAATTTCGTCTTCCCAAAAAGATAGTCGACAAAGAAATAGAGAATATACTCAGATCAGGAGTGAATACCCGAATGGGGCAGAGGCTGGGAGTTGATTTTACTATTAAAAGCCTTAAAGAGGAAGGCTTTGAGGCTATTTTCTTAGGCATAGGTGCATGGAAAAAACAGAAATTAGGCATTGAAGGAGAGGATCTGGATGGAGTGCTTTCAGGCTCCGGTTTTCTTCTGAAGGTAAGCCTTGGGCAAGCCCCTGTGATAGGCAGGAGAGTCGCAGTCATAGGTGGTGGTGATACAGCGGTTGATACAGCCAGAACCTGCGTGAGGATGAACATTGATGAAGTTGTTGTCATCTATCAGCGTTCAATGATGGAAATGCCCGCAATTCATAGAGAAGTCAAGGAGGCTGAAAAAGAGGGCGTTAAATTTATCTTTATGACAGGTCTTTCAAAGATTAGCAGGGGGAAGAACTGTCTTGAACTCGAAACAGTAAGAATGAAATTGGGTGAGCCTGACGAGAAGGGGAGACGTCTTCCTATTCCTCATTTAGGATCAGAAAAAATCCGTAAAGTAGATGCTGTAATTAAAGCGTCCGGACAGGTTCCTGACCTTTCATGGATGGAAATGCTGGGTGAAAATATAAAACCTCATGTTCTTCCGGGCGGTACCATTATTGCCAGTCCTCAATCATTTCGGACTTCAGAAAAAGGGGTTTTTGCAGGGGGGGACGTTGTCCGTGGTCCCAGAACAGTTATTCAGGCCGTTACCGGCGGCAGAAAAGCAGCCAGGGCAATTCATTCATATCTTACCGACACGCCGTTGCCCCACCCTAAACGCCAGATTAATTTTACTAAGGGTAAAAAGTTTGAAGATGTTGATTTGCATAATTTTGAGAATATTACCCTTCGTTTAGGGGAAAAGATGCCGGTAAGGGCACCAGATAGACGTACACTGGATTTTGATGAAATAGAACTGGGATTCACCGAGGAAACAGCTTTTCGCGAATCTAAAAGGTGTTTGCAGTGCGGATGCGTGGCTCTTAATAAATGTGAATTGCGCAGTTTGTCTATCGATTACGGAGTTAGATTCCCAATTTCAAAAATGCTCAAACGACGTCAGCACTCGATAGACAGCACCCACCCCTTTATTGTTATTGATCCAAACAAATGTATATTTTGTCAACGTTGCGAAAATAGCTGTGAATATGGAGCCATAGAGTTAGAAGGTAAAGGGTTTGAAGAAGACGGGTTCCCAAGCCTTGTTTCTATTAAAATTAACGACAACTGTGTATCCTGTGGTGCCTGCGTTGACAACTGTCCAACCGGTGCTCTTGTGAAAAAAAATGTTACACTTCCTGTTGCTGCAAGCGAAATTAAGAAGATTAAAACAGTTTGTCCTTTCTGCGGCTGTGGATGTTCTATTACTTTGAATATTAAGGGCCAGACGATTATAGAAGTAACCACAGACCAAAGCCATAGCCCAAATTTTGGGAATGTATGCGTCAAGGGGAGGTTTGGAAGCGAGTTTGTTCGTCACCATGAACGGCTTAAGACTCCACTTATAAGAAAAGGAGAGTATTTCTGGGAGGTAAGCTGGGAAAAGGCGATTTCGCTGATTGCCCAGAAATTTTTAGAAATAAAGGACAAATTCGGTTCCGATAGTTTGGCTGGTTTGAGTTCGGCAAAGTGTACGAATGAAGAAAATTTCCTCATGCAGAAATTTATGCGAGCGGTTGTCGGCACTAACAATGTTGATCACTGCGCCCGGCTCTGCCATGCTTCAACAGTCGCTGGCCTGGCCATATCATTTGGCAGCGGGGCTATGACCAACTCGATATCTGATTTTAGAAAGGCAGATGTAATTCTTTTAACCGGCAGCAATCCTACTGAGAATCATCCTGTCATAGCCCTTAGTATGAAAAAGGCCATAATCGAGAATGGAACAAAGCTGATAGTTGTTGACCCCCGTGAAATCGAGATGGTGAAATATGCTGAAATCTGGTTGCGCCCCAAACCCGGGACAGATGTGGTCTGGTTAAGCGGACTGATGTATGTCATCATAGAAGAAGATCTATATGATGTCTCTTATGTGGCGGAAAGAACAGAGAATTTTATGGCCCTTAAAGAGACGGTAATGAAATACGATCCCGAGTTTGTTGAAAGGATTACCGGAATACCTCCCGAAGATCTTAAAAAAGCGGCACGTATTTATGCTCAAGCCAAAAATGGCTCTATTGCATATGCCATGGGTATAACTCAGCATGCATTTGGGACCAATAATGTTAAGTCAATAGCAAATTTGGCTATGTTATGCGGCAACGTCGGGATCGAAGGAGGAGGAGTTAATCCTTTGCGCGGCCAGAATAATGTCCAGGGAGCCTGTGATATGGGCGCTCTCCCCAATGTTTTTCCCGGTTACCAGAGTGTTTCTGAACGGAAGAATAATAGAAAATTTGAAAAAGCTTGGGGCGTTGAGCTTTCTCCAAAACCGGGCCTTGCTGTAACGGATATGTGGCCTGCTGTTCTTAAAGGTGAGTTAAAAGGCATGTATATAATGGGTGAAAACCCTGTTGTAAGCGATTCTAATCTAAAACATGTTGAAGCAGCCCTTAAAAAATTGGATTTTTTAGTTGTTCAGGATATCTTCATGACTGAGACAGCTAAATTCGCCCATGTGGTACTTCCTGCCGCCAGTTTTGCAGAAAAGGACGGCACATTTACCAATACTGAAAGGCGTGTTCAGCGCGTGAGAAAGGGAATAGATCCTATCGGCGATTCAAGACCTGACTGGGAAATAATATGCAGTTTGTCTGAGAAGATGGGAACCCCGATGAATTATAATCACCCTGGAGAGATTATGGAGGAAATTGCTGGCCTTGTGCCGAGTTATGGAGGAGTTCACTACGAACGGCTCAAAAATCATGGACTTCAATGGCCATGTCCGAGCTGGGAGCATCCTGGAACACAATATCTTCATAAAGACAAATTCACCCGTGGAAAAGGTCTGTTTCAGTCAGTTGAATTTATACTTCCCAATGAACTCCCAAATAAAGAATATCCTTTCCTTCTTTCAACCGGAAGAGAACTCTATCACTACAACAGTGGAACTATGACCCGCAAGGTTAAGGGTCTCCATACCATTTCACCTGAAGTTATTGCGGAAATTCATCCTTCGGACGCTGATAAAATAGGAATAGAAAATGGGAATATGGTTAAGATTGTATCCCGCCGCGGAGAGATTAAAGTCCGTGTTCGTATTACCAGAAGAAGCCCCGAAGGAACTGTTTTTATTCCATTCCATTTCGGGGAAATGGCGGTTAATCTCTTGACCAACGATGCCCTCGATCCTGTAGCCCGGATACCGGAGTTCAAAGTCTGTGCAGTTAGGATTGAGCGGGTTTAGTCCGTATTCACAAGCTGATTTCTAACATCCGTGTCACTCA
This sequence comes from Pseudomonadota bacterium, assembly GCA_018897415.1. Lineage (GTDB taxonomy): Bacteria > Desulfobacterota > Desulfobacteria > Desulfobacterales > ETH-SRB1 > B13-G4. The sequence continues at coordinate 7,284 of JAHIKR010000008.1, read as the reverse complement.
TGCCGCTCAGCACCAGCTGTGTTTCCTCCTCACCCAAGTCCTTAGGTTTTTTATCATGAAAAAGGATGAACCGTTTGATCCAGCTTATGTAAGTACACTCGGTGCGAAAAGCATAGTGTTTCATGAGCATGACGTCGCGTACCTGATCTAACAGTTTGCGAGGTTTTTGTGGTTATAAAATTCTTGCTTTTGCATGAAAAATAAAGTCATATTTATATACGATGGAAATCAAGAAATAATCTATTAATATCAAATATCATTGATTTATTTCTTAACATTTAAATTATTGGCTGAAAAAATATGAATGAGAATTGTGCAATTTGTGGTTGTCCGCTACATCGGACCAAAAATACCTATGCGAATCCGACTCCTGAAGGCCGATCTCACGCGTCGAAACATCACTATATTCCTGAAAGGTTCTTCGGACGCTCAAAGAACCGCAGAGGCACCCAAAGAGAGAAAATATTCGACAAGTACCCTTGGGGCTACGAAGGTGAAACCGCTGTCTTCTGTTACGACTGCCACGAGGAATTGCTCCACAATCCCGTGCTTTTACCAGAAGACATCAAACGACTTGCAGATATCGTTCAAAGCAGAGGATTTGCTGAGGACAAGAAGACCGAGTCGAGAGAGAAGATTGCCGGAAGAATCATGTTGTTTCGCGAAGTCATCAAACGTGGACTCCAACAGATAGAAAAGGAACGCACCCAACAAGACACTGGAGCCGATTGCTGAAAGCTGCGCTTTCACCAATGGCTCGGCGTTCTCCGGCAATCCGTGCAAGAAAGGCAATAATGGACGTTCTCATTGTTTCAGTCAACCGAGTCAACCAACCGATGGCCACGACTCCTTACGGGGCATGCATAGTGGCCGAATCCCTCGTACGCAAAGGCTACGGAGTCCACCTGTTGGACTTAATGTTTGAGCGCGATCCGCACCGGGCGCTGACTTTGGCTTTGGAGCGATACAGCCCTGACATAGTGGGTGTTGCCGTCAGGAACATCGACAACAATAATATGCAGCATACGGCCGAATACTACCGAGACGTTTCTCGTATTGTTGAAATCATAAGGAAGGGAACGTCCGCCCCGGTCGTTCTGGGCGGGGCGGCGGTTGGCGTGATGCCGGAGGCTCTGTTGCGATACAGCGGAGCGGACCTTGCTGTGTTGAGAGATGGTGAGTCCGTGTTCCCTCGGATTATTGAATCCCTTTCGGATGGCGGGTCTCGCTCGGATATCCAAAATGTCGCATGGATAGAGAACGGCAGATTTCATGAGAACGGGGATACGACCTCAGCCCTGGAAAGCGATCTCATCGCTCCCGATTTTCACCGCTGGCTCAACATCAAAGCGTACCAGTCCGCCATGGCTACCATCCCCATTCAGTCTAAGCGCGGCTGTCCTTTTGATTGTGTTTACTGCACCTACGGAATCAGCGAAGGGAAAAGCTGTCGACTGCACCCGCCAGACGAAGTGGCTGAAGCTGTAAGCCGGCTGGTCGCCGACGGATTCCGGGACATCGAATTCGTGGACAGCGTTTTCAACGCACCTTATGACCACGCAATGGCAGTCTGCGAGCGGCTGGCACAAAAACGCTGCGGCGCTCGTCTTCTCAGCATGGAGATCAACCCGAGATTCCTCGATGACCCGCTGCTCGCGATCATGGAACGAGCTGGTTTTGCAGGCATCGGCGTCACGGCTGAAAGTGCCGATGACACTGTGCTTGCGAGACTTGGCAAGGGATACGATGCGTCTCATGTGCAGCAGGCTGCCGCAGTGATCAAGAACCACAGCTTGCCCTGTATGTGGATCTTCATGCTCGGTGGTCCGGGCGAAACACGGAGCAGTATTGCCCGCACCCTCCATTTTGCCAAGAGGGTCCTGCGGCCCAAAGACGTGGCTTTCTTCAATATCGGCATCCGTATCTATCCTGGAACAGTACTGGAAAGGATAGCGCGGGAGAGCGGACAGCTCCAGGCCGTGGGGCTGGACATGCTAAAGCCCGTTTTCTACCTTTCTCCTGAAGTGGATTTCGAATGGCTGTTGGAAGAACTGCGGCAGACGACGAGCATGCACCTCAACATGCTGGATACTGCGGCTCTGAGCCACCCCTGGCTTCCAGCAATCAACCGTCTGGCGAATCGGCTGCCCATCAGGCGACCCCTCTGGAAGCATACTGCCAGGATAAGAAAGATCATTCGACTCTTCGGCAAGGACATGGGAACGATGCCGAAAGGCAGGGGGAGAGAGCATGTGTGATGGAACCGTCCATCTCGCCACGGTGGCCACAGCCACGCCGCCATTTACAGTGGAGCGGGACGCGGCAAAGGAATTCTTTGCCAAGCACTATACTCACCGCCTCAAATCCGGAAGTTTGAAGATCATGAATGATATTTTGGCGCATCCAAGCATCATGAGGCGGCACTTGGCCCTGGATGACACAAGCTGTCTGGTCGACGAAGACCCGGACCGCCGAATCGCCCGTTTCACGAAATGGGCGGTCGATCTGTCAGTGCAGGCGGTTGACGGAGTGCTTCGGCAGTGCGGAGCGCACGCCGATCAAGTTGTCGCTCTGGTGGTCAACACGTGCACAGGATACATATGCCCGGGAATTTCGAGCTACTTGATCGAGAGAATGGGCTTTTCAAGGAACACAAGAGCTTATGATCTTGTCGGCAGCGGCTGCGGCGGGGCCGTGCCGAACCTGCAGATGGGCGCCAGCTTGCTTCGGCCCGGAGAAGACGGTGTCGCCGTGTGTGTTTCCGTTGAGATCTGCAGCGCCACATTCCAGATGGACGACCATCTTGAACTTATTGTCTCCAACGCGATTTTTGCCGACGGAGCGGCAGCCGCCGTATTATGGACCCGTCCCAAGGGCTGGAAGATGATCGCTTCTTCGAGTCACCATGCGCCCGAACATAGGGAACTGATAAGATATGTCCACAAGAAAGGGCAGCTTCATAATCAGCTCTCGCGGTCTCTGCCCAGGGTTATCGGCAAGCCTGTGTCGGAGGCGGTCCAATCCGTCCTCATGCCACAGGGGCTGCGTGTCGCTGATATTGACCACTGGGCCGTTCATGGCGGGGGCCAGAGCATCATTTCGTCTGTCCAGAAAGAACTGGGCCTGTCGGACTCCAAGCTCCGTGCGACCACTCACACCCTGGCCAACTACGGAAACATGTCCTCGCCCTCCGTCCTGTTTACTCTCAGAGAGATCATAGACCATGACGTTGAGGCGGGGGACCGATGTATGGTGGTCGCATTCGGAGCCGGGCTATCCATCCACGCCCTTCTCCTGCAGGCGGTGTGACATCTTCACGGCAGCGATGCTGCCCTGAAACCAAATGAAGACACCGGAGAACAAAGCCATGGGACGCATAAGGGGACGTACATTAGTTTATAAGTTGACAGGCGTAAAGATATTTTGATATGAAAGTTATAGGTGAATTCAGGTTGCAAGTGCACCACGTAAAATTATAGTTGGACATGATGTGTATTCTGGTAGTGTGAGGAAGAGCTACCAACCCACACACAGAATACTTTTGATAGGAAACAAAAAAGAGCTTAAAAAAGGAACGCATCATGCCACAGTGTAAAAAGTGTAGAAAAAAGGGCTTGTTTTTAAAATTGGAAAAGCGCACTGGGTTGTGCCTTTCCTGTAACACAGCCTTTATGAAAAGCAGTAAGGAACTTACCGAAAAAATAACGGAAGATGCAAATTTGATACGAGGGCTTGATGACCCCAAGGCTATTGTATCAAGGTGCGATCAGGTGGAAGGGAATGCGCAGAAGCTGATCTCACTCCATAAAGAGTATTCTCTGGAAGCCGGTTCAGCGCTGATGCATGTTGTGAACTGGTGTAGACAAATCAAGCAGAAGACATTGAGCACAATGGAAAAATAACTGGGTAGGAAGTTAGGGGTAGTTCATTTGAAATACCAGTTTATAATACTGGAACCAAAAAAAATATAGATAATTGCGCCCATAGACAGGAATGGTCCGAAGGGAACAGCGAGTTTTAAACCCCTGCGTGTACGCAACATTAAAATTATTCCCACCACAGTTCCGATAACGGAAGCAATAAAAATTGTAAAAAACACACCCTTCCACCCTAAAGCGGCTCCAAGCATCGCAAGAAGCTTGATGTCTCCACCTCCCATGCCTTCTTTTTTTGTAAGAAGGTTATATGTTACTGCAATTAATAAAAGGCTGCCACCACCAGCCAGTATGCCCAACAAAGAGTCTTTGTATGTGATTTCTGTAAGGATAAAGGAGGCAAAAAAGAATATCGGTATGCCTGGAAGCGTAATGACATCCGGTATTATCTGATGATCAAGATCAATGAATGTTATCACAAGCAGCGATGAAATTAAGACATAGTACACAAAACCTTCAATTGTAATTCCAAACTTGAAATAAATACAAAGTGCAAAAAACCCTCCTATCAATTCAACTAAAAGGTAGCGAAAGGCTATAGGAGAATCACAATGGCGGCATTTTCCTTTAAGCAACAGATAACTTAAAATAGGAATGTTGTCATAAAATTTTATAATATTTCCGCAGTTCGGGCATGTAGAACGGGCTGGAATTATAATTGATTTTGATGCGGGCAACCTGTATATGCATACATTCATAAAACTTCCTGCGCAAATTCCAAATATAAAAATTGTTATTTCGATTAGGTGGGTTAACATATTTAGCCCTATTTATTCGTTTTGAGACCTTTGCAAAACGCTCCCTTTTGCCCAATTAGCGCTATAAAGCTTCACTAAAGTGCCGGCGTCAGACTCAAATTTTAAGCCTCGAAATACTCAATGTATTACTACATTTAAAATTTTCGCCTTCCTTGAACTTGAACAAAATTGAGCATTTTTCAAGGGTCTCATTTTGAGATATTACCCTGAAAGCCAACTTTCCGTTCTGTAAAATTTGTTAGGTTTGTTTTATAAAAATTAAGATTGATGTTGTCAAAGAAAAATAATATTATATATTATTAATTCAATACTGAATATTCATTTTAAACTCAATTTGTTGTATAAGAAAAAATTTTTCACGTCGCCCTGACGATTGTGGAAAAAAAAGATTAAAAACAGGTGAAAAATGGGTGAAACAGACAAAGATGATTTGATAAGTATTATTGAAGAAGATGAAAGGGATATAAAGATACCCAGAACTCTTCCTTTAATGCCTATACGGGATGTTGTGATTTTTACAGGCATGCTCCTTCCTCTTTTCGTAGGTCGGGAGAAATCAGTGCGAGCGGTGGAAGCGGCCGTAATAAAAGACAGCTATTTGTTATTGGTTACGCAAAAGGATTCGAGTGTCGAGAATCCTAAAAAGAATGAAATTTATACAATTGGAACAGTTGGTCGGATTCTGCGGATGTTGAATCTGCCTGACGGCAGTGTCAAGGCCCTTGTGCAAGGTGTCGCCAAGGCAAAAATTGTGACGTATCTCAGAAACAAGGCTTATTATCGTGTAAAAATTGAGATTATTGAAGAACATCCGACTGAAGAGATCAGTCTTGAGATTGAAGCTCTGATGAGGAATGTACGGGAGCATTCAGAGAAGATTCTGACTCTTCGAGGAGAATTGAGCGGTGATGTTGGTACCATTCTGGAAAGCATAGATGATCCAGGCAAGCTGGCAGACCTTGTATCTTCGAATCTTAGACTGAAAATTGAGGAGTCACAGGCCCTACTTGAACTTGTAGATCCTGTAGAACGTCTCAAAAAAGTTAACGATCTGCTTTCGCGTGAAGTGGAACTTTCGGTGGTGCAGGCAAAGATTCAATCTGATGTCAAGGATGAAATTTCTAAGAACCAGCGCGATTATTTTTTAAGAGAGCAGGTTAGAGCTATTCACAAAGAGCTAGGTGAGCAAGATGAAAGAGCAGAAGAAATAGAGGATTACAAGAAAAAAATCAAGCGTGCCAGAATGTCCAAAGAGGCTGAGAAAGAGGCTGCAAAGCAGTTGAAACGACTGGAACAGATGCATCCTGATTCTGCTGAAGCTTCTGTTGTACGAACTTATCTGGACTGGCTTGTTGATCTACCCTGGGACAAAAAAACCAAAGATGTGATCGATATATTGAATGCTAAAAAAATATTGGACAAGGACCACTATGCCCTGAGCAAGGTGAAAGATCGGATACTTGAATATTTGAGTGTTCGCAGGCTAAATCCAAAAATGAAAGGTCCTATTTTATGCTTTGTCGGGCCTCCCGGCGTGGGAAAGACTTCACTGGGGAGAGCTATTGCCAATGCGATGAAGCGTAAATTCGTCCGTATTTCCTTAGGTGGAATTCGAGATGAAGCAGAGGTCAGGGGTCATCGTCGCACATATATAGGAGCCATGCCTGGACGTATACTACAGAGTTTGAAGCAGTGTGGAACAAACACCCCTGTTTTTATGATGGATGAAATTGACAAACTGGGTGCTGATTTTCGAGGCGATCCTTCTTCTGCTTTATTGGAGGCTCTTGATCCAGAGCAAAATTTTGCATTCAGTGATCACTACCTGAACTTACCATTTGATCTTTCTAAAGTCATGTTCATACTTACCGCCAATTTGACAGATACAATTCCTTCAGCACTTCTTGACAGAATGGAGGTTATTAATCTTTCAGGATACACTGAGGAGGAGAAGAAGATTATTGCTGAGACACATCTTTTCCCGCGTCAGATTAAGGAAAACGGCTTAAAGCCGAAGAATATTTCCATCAGCTCCAATGCCTTGCTTCAGATTATAAACGAATATACTTCCGAGGCAGGTTTGAGAAACCTTGAACGTGAGATTGGGTCAATATGTCGCAAGGTGGCGCGTAAGATAGCTGAAAGAGAAAAAGGTCCTTTTAATATTACAAGGGTAAATCTGCATAAATATCTTGGTGTACCAAAATATTATCCTGAGATGGATCGGCAGGAAAGTCAGGTCGGACTGGCAATCGGGCTTGCCTGGACTCAAGTTGGTGGTGAGATTCTGTATGTGGAGGCATCTTTAATACAAGGCAAGGGTGACTTGATTATTACTGGACAGCTCGGAGAGGTAATGCAGGAATCTGCCCGCGCGGCTGTAAGTTATGCCAGAGCAAACCTTTCTTCTTTTGGAATAGAGGAAAATTTTTTGGAAAATTTTGATGTGCACATACATGTCCCGGCTGGTGCGATACAAAAAGATGGTCCTTCTGCGGGAATTGTTATGGCTACCGCTCTCATTTCTGTTCTGACTAATAAGCCGGTTAGCAAGGACATTGCTATGACTGGAGAAATTACGATTAGAGGGA
>JAHIKR010000154.1 GCA_018897415.1 Pseudomonadota bacterium | reverse complement strand
GTCAATTACGGAGCTCATCTTGTCAGCACCGATTACCATAATTTTATTATATTTTCCTGTTTCAATAAATTGAGAAGCTGTAGCCAAAGCATAAACAAATCCTGCGCATGCACCATTTAGATCAAATCCCCAGCCTTTTGTAGTATTAAGCTCTTTTTGAACCAGAGCTGCTGTGGCCGGGAAAAGCATATCCGGAGTTATTGTGGCAACTATAATTAGATCAAGTTCATCGGCTGATATATTTCTCTGCTCAAGCACTGTCTTTGCAGCTTTGGCTGCCATGTAAGAAGTGCCTTTATCATTATCAAGAATTCTTCTTTCCTTTATTCCCGTCCGTGTTGTTATCCATTCATCACTTGTATCAACCATTTGCTCGAGATCTTTATTCGTAAGTTTTCGATCCGGAACATAATGACCGACCCCCGTAATAATTGCGCGCATTAAGGTCCCCCTTATCATTTTTCAAAAGTTTGAAAATTAACCTTGATGTAAAAGCTTGTGCTAAGGAAATAACATAAATTTTTTGTAAAATATCATAGTTATTACTTGGGTGCAATATTTTTGAACTTACGATCAGCATGGTGAAATATATGTAAGCCCTAAGCTGACAGAAAATTGAAGCGAACTCTTCTGTCGATTGCCTCGTGGTAAATTTTCATATATTGGTTGGCGGGAATTGCCCATGATGAGTCCTTTACCATTCCATTTTTTACAAGCTCTCCCCATCGCTTCGGGTTTTTATTACATATCTCAATGGTCCGGCCGATGGTTACAAGCAGCAACTCAGCCGCATGTGGAATGTTGGCCATTGCGAAACTGTCGGATACAGGTTCCTTAAATCCGAAACCGTTGCCATTCAACCCTGCCTGCTCATCTACAACGGTGTCAACCAATCCACTGGTAAAGCGAACAACGGGTACGGTTCCATACCGCATACTGATCAACTGGGCAAGTCCGCATGGTTCATAGGTGCTCGGCATTAGAAGCATATCTGATGCCGCATATATAAGATGAGAAAGCTCAGGTTCAAATCCTTCAAAAAAGAACATCTGATTTTCGGGCATATCTGCTAATCTGCGTATTTGGGTCGCGTACTGCTTACCGTGAGAGTCCAGCGGGTGAGACGCGCCGAGAACGATGATTTGAATATTTTCCAAACCGCAGATTTTTTCCAACATCGGCATCAAAATTGCCACTTTCTGATCAGATAGTCGCCCAATTAAAGAAAGAAGGTGTGTGTCATTTTTTAGTCCTGAAAAAGGCTTGTGATTATCTCGGCCCCAGCTTTTCAGCAGTTGTCGAATGTGCCGTTTTTGTTTAAGAATCACATTGATAGCGTCCGATTTTGAGTAGTTATAGGGAGAGATGTTCGGATCGTCCGCTGGATTCCATTCCGCAGTGTCAATTCCATTGACTATGCCGCACAGATCACGAGATCGCTCTTGAAGCAGATGCTCAAATCCCCCGCCAAAAGCCTGGGTCTGGATTTCATGGGAATATGTGATGCTGACTGTGTTTATCAGATCGGCAAAGCCTAATCCACCCTTTGTAAAGTTAAACCTGGTCTGATGTTCGAGCGATCTTGTTTGAAGGGGCTGAAATGCCCATGATCCTAAACCTGCCAGGTAAAGCAACTTTTCAGCCGGTGTTGGATATGCCTTATCTGGAAAGGCTCCCTGATAGAAGTATCCTACATTATGGGTTGTATAGAGGGTTGCAATTCGCCCCAGGTAAGGATCTTTTCCATACAGTGTGTTCAAATATACTGGAATTAAGCCGGTGTGCCAGTCATTGCAGTGAATTATATCCGGCCGAAAATTTTCAAAAACTCTTAAAAACTCAATTGTTCCCCTGCACAAAAGGATGGCCTGCTCGGGTAAATCCTTTGCTTGATCGAATTCTTCGATACAAAGGAGATAGCAGGGTACGGACGGTTCATCACTGTGGGATTTCGGTAGCATATATTGACAGATATGTGCGGACCGGATTTTATCCCCGAATGGCACAGAAATGTCTTTCGTAATGACCGTATGGAACCTGTCGTTAATTCCTTTTCCTGAGATGGTTTGATAGCCTGGCATCAGGACCCGAATGTCGATATCCTCATGTAAGGCAAATGCTTTTGCAAGCGCTGTGGCCACATCCCCCAATCCGCCGGTACCGTCAATACCTCTGACCTGATTGGAGACAAGAAGAATTTTAAGCTTCATACTCATTATAGATATTTTAATATTTTCCGCCGGCC
>JAHIKR010000153.1 GCA_018897415.1 Pseudomonadota bacterium | reverse complement strand
TACTGCTTTGGGCAGCTCTTTTCCATGATATTGGAAAAGGAGAACCGACTGGCGGGCATTCACAGAGAGGAGCAAAGATCGTTAATGATATACTTAAAAAAAGGGGCTTCAAAAAAAGCGATATAGAAACCATAACATTTTTGATAAATGAACATTTACTTCTTATCAAGACTGCGTCCAGAAGAGATCTTAATGATGAAGAAACAGCTATCGCCTGTGCCAGAAAAATAAAGGATATAGAACGTTTAATAATGCTTTACCTTCTGACTGTCTCGGATTCAATTTCTACTGGTTCAAAGGCCTGGAATGACTGGACCTCGGTTCTTTTAAAAAACCTTTTTCTTAAAGTGCTTAGCATATTGAGAAAAGGGGAGCTGGCAACAGGAGAAGCTGTCGAGACAGTTAATAAGAAAAAAGAGGAAGTTTTTTTATCTGCATCTTCGCTACAGGCAAGGCAAGAATTAGAGCGCCTTTTCGAGGTAATGTCGCCGAGATATCTTCTATACACTTCGGCACGTGATATATTGGAACATATCAGGCTTTACAAAAGTCTCGGTAATGCAGATTTTGTCTGGAAAGTAACCCGAACTTCAGATTCTAACACAAGGGCTGTAACGATTTGTGCAAAAGACCGTCCAGGCCTATTTTCAAAAATTGCCGGAGTATTTACCTTGAACAGCATTGATATTCTGGATACCCAGGCATATACATGGAGAAACAATATAGCCCTTGATATTTTTGAAGTTAAACCACCCCTTGATCAGATTTTTGAAACCGAGCGATGGGCTAAAGCAGAAGATAACCTTAAATCTGCTCTATCTGGCGAGTTGAATCTTACAGAAGCTCTAAAGGAAAAGATGTTAGCGTATCGAACCTTTAGACCCCGCGCATCACAAAGGCCTAACCGGATCGTTGTAGACAATGAAAGCTCCAGTTTTTTTACAATCATTGAAGTTTTTGCCTACGACTTTCCAGGGCTGCTTTTCAGTATAACCGATGCTCTTTTCAGGAGCGGGTTAGATGTATGGGTTTCAAAAATAGCTACTAAAGTTGATCAGGTTATAGATATTTTTTACGTCAGAGATTTTGATGGTCAAAAGGTCGATGTGCCAGACCGGGTGCTTGCAATAAAAAAGGCAATTGCAGATGTACTGCCAGGCACCAGCCAGCTTTTATAGTTTAATGAAAAGAAGAATGGAATTAGGAACGCTGAATTGACTGAGTTCTGATATAATGTATTAAGGAGGAATCACAATGAGTTTGAAGAAGGTCGAGGCGATCATCAAGCCCTTTAAGCTGGATGACGTAAAGGAAGCATTAAATGAAATAGGTATTCAGGGAATGACAATATCAGAGGTTAAAGGTTACGGACGCCAAAAAGGTCACAAGGAAATCTACCGGGGAGCCGAATATGTGGTGGACTTTATCCCAAAAATCAAGATCGAAATAGTTGTTTCCTCTGAGTTAGCAGATCAGGCGGTTGAAACAATTGCACAGGCTTCAAACACGGGAAAAATAGGCGATGGAAAGATTTTTGTGCTTTCTGTTGAAGAAGCAGTAAGGGTTCGTACCGGAGAAAGAGGAAAAGATGCAATTTAAATAATTATATTTTCAAAGGGCTAAAGAGTTACGCGAGATCTATGAAGGGTCATGCATTCATTGGTGGCTTATCAGAGATAATCATTAGGTTCGTTGAAAAAGCGCGAGGCATAATTCTGGCGTCCAGCCAGACAAGTCCCATATAAAAGCGATTTGTCCATTCAAAAACAGGTGCGAAGATTTTCATGAGTTTAAGATTTCGGGCCTTTTTTTCTTTGTTGTGTCTGATCTTTTGGATTACTGAAAAAAGGAAAACAACGAGACACATTGTTATTTTTTCCAGAGGACCAAGTACCTTCTGTATATGAATTGGTCTTAATCCAGCCTCTTTTAATATATCCTTCATATCAGGAATTTCATAGCGGCGAATATGATTAACAAAGATGTCGTCATTTGCAAAATATAACTTTCTGTGCGGAAAGGTAACGATGAGTCTGCCCGATGGTTTAATAACTCCGGCTAATTCCCTTAAAGTTTTTCTATCGTCAATAATATGTTCAATTACTTCTGAACATATCGCATGAGAGAAAACAGCAGGCTTAAATGGCAGATTCGTGCCGTCAGATACAATATAAAGACCCCTGCCATGTTTATTCTTGAGGATTTGCATTGCTGTAAAAGATAAATCTGAATAAATTATATTATTGGTTCGGGTCATCACAGGAGAAATTCCGCTGCCTACTTCCAGGATTAATTCAGGCCTTTCTTTTAATAGATTATTTTCTACAGCCATCTTTCGGAGGAGGTAGTTATAGAGATAATTTTTCAGAAAAATGTATTTATCTTCTTCAAAAAAATCTTGGAAGCGGTTGGTCTTGTTAGGATTCATTATTTGTTTTAGGAAATAATTTTGAGGATATGAGATTCATTTTTGCAAGGCGGAAAAGCATTGCTGTGGACAGACATCCAAGACCGTATTTTATGCTTCGAAACAAATTTATTGATGAAGCTTCGGTAAAATATTTTGTAGGGCAGCTTATTTCTGCGACAGTATGTCCTAACCAGATAATCTGTGCTATCATTTGATTATCAAAGACAAAATCGTCTGAGTTAACCTTAAGGGGAAGCTTTTGCAGCAGCTCTCTGGAAAATGCTCTGTAGCCAGTATGATATTCAGAAAGTTTAGCGCCAAGCAGAATATTTTCGATAAAAGTGAGAACTCTATTTGCTATATATTTCCAGGCCGGCATTCCTCCTTTCAGAGCATGTCCGCCAAGAATTCTGGAACCCAGCACACATTGATAAAGGCCGCTATCTATCATAGAGGCCATTGCAGGTATAAGTTTGGGTGTGTACTGATAATCCGGGTGAACCATAATAATTATATCTCCGCCTTCCTCTAAAGATAATTGATAGCATGACTTCTGGTTGGCACCGTATCCCCGATTTTTTTTATGTTTATAGACCTTAGTATTTGGCAGTGACTTTGCTATAGCTACTGTTTCGTCCTGGCTGCCGTCATCGACCACTATGATTAAGTCTACTATATCCTGGTCCATTACCTCATCATAGGTCTTTTTTAGGGTCTGGGCTGCATTGTATGCAGGCATTACAACTATAACTTTTTTATCTTTAAGCATAGTTCTTTATAAAAAATAATGGTGTGAATTGCAAAAAATATTTCTAAAATCAAAATATATTCACGTAATATTATTTTACTGTTATTTTTCATCATACTGCATCATTTTGTTTAAGATTAAAAGATTATCTCTGGCTTCTTTATAATCGGGTTCAAGCTGTATTGCTTTTAAAAAAAAATCATTGGATTTTTGCAATTTTCCTTTTTTGGCCAATATAATTCCTATCTCATTATAAGCTGGAGCATAGTCGGGATTTATCCTTATGACTTCTGCAAAATGACTCAAGGCCTCATTGATTTTTTCCTGCTTTACCAGAATATGCCCAAGTTTATAGTGAGCATCCCAATCCTCGGGATTAAATAATAAAGCTTTGTTGTAATGTGATAAAGCTTCATCAATACGTCCATGATTAGAAAGGAAATTCGCCAGGTTTTTCCGTGTATATTCATCTTCGGGATTTATCATGAGGGCTTCTCTGTAATGAGATAAAGCTTCTTCGAACTTCCCCTGCGTTAATAAGACAGTCGCCAGATTATTATGCGCTTTGGCATAATCCGGATGTATATTCACTGCTTCATTAAAATGATAAATTGCTTCTTTAAGTTTTCCCTCGCGGGATAGAGCGGCACCTAAATTATTGTGAGCCATTGCAAACTTAGGTCTTATCTTAATAGCTTTATTATACTGTAAAACAGCCTCCTCAAGTCTGCCCTGCTGATCCAGAGCCTGCCCAAATACATAATGAGCCATGCTATTGTTATGTGTTACATTTAGGCTATGGGATAGAAGGGTAAAGCTGTTTTGCCAATGCCATACTTGATGCCAGGTACGTACCATCAATAATGCAAGAACTGAACAGCATAACAAAACAAGTACATTTTTTTGAATGCGCCATCGCTTTGAAAAATCCGCTACACCCCATGCAACAATGATAAATATGCCAATAAGGGGAATGTATGTGTATCTGTCAGCCATACTCTGGTTACCAACCTGAACCAGCCCGATCACAGGAACAAGGCTTCCGAGATACCACAGCCAGCCGGTTGCAAGATATGGAAAAGCGCGCGCCAGCCTTATAACCAGCATCGATATGCAAATCAGCAATGGTAAAGATAAAATAATTTGCCAGAACATAGAAATGTAGGGGTATGGATAAATTAGTGCAAGGTTTTGAGGCCAGATTGTTTTACCTAAATAGCTAAGATAGGAAAATAAAGCGTTTGCGATTCTTAGGTCCATTGGAATGGCTTCAAGTGATCTTATTGCTCCTCCGTGTTGCTGTACAGAGAATGTTACAAAGCTGGATACTGCTGTAAGTACAAAAAGCGGGACTTTTTCCAGGACAAGGGATATAATGATTTTATAGTTGTAATGCCTGTTTCCCTGTGCTGTTGGTTGAAGCCTTGAAAGCGGCCAGAAATCCAGCAACAGCAGTACAAACGGCAGTGTAACAAGCATGGATTTTGACATCAGTCCGAGGGCGAAAAAAAGTATTAAAAGAAGATATTGTTTCTTGTCCGGCTGCCGCACATAACGCACGTAAGCCCACATGCTGAGAATCCAGAAAAATGCGCTAAGGACATCTTTGCGTTCTGATACCCACGCAACCGATTCTACATGCAGAGGATGCAGGGCGAACAGAGCTGCAACAAAGCTGCTCTGCCACAGAGCTCCAGTCATCATCTTGAGAACCAGGAAGAGTAAAATAGAATTGAGAATATGAAATTGTAAATTGGTCAAATGATGGCCTATGGGATTTAAGCCGTAGATATCAATATCCAGCATGTGGGACAGCCAGGTAAGAGGGTGCCAGTTGGCTGCGTGTCCGGTTGTAAAAGCCCATATTATGCTTTCTCTATTCAATCCAGCCTGAACATGCGGGTTTTCAGTTACATAAAGCCCGTCATCATAGTTGATAAATTCGTGTTTGGTTATCTGCCAGTACACAGAAAGTGTAACAATAAAAAGAAACAGGCAAATGCAGGATGATATATATTTTTCCTTTAATAATTTATTTTTCATTTGCTGGTAATTTATCATCCTTATCCAATATTCCATTTACTATTAAACGGTTTGTTCGGAATTCTTTATTATCAGGGTTGATTTTCTCTGCTTTATAAAAAAATCTTTCAGCTGTTTTCAGCTTTCCCATACATACTAGTATTTTTCCGGCTTCATTATAAGCCTCAGCATGATCAGGATTAATTTTTATCACTTCGCTAAATTGCCTTAAAGCATCAATAATTTTTCCTTGTCCTGCAAATATAATTCCAAGGTTGAAATATGCACCAGCGTGTTTGGGGTCTATTCTTATTGCTTCTTTATAATGAAAAACCGCTTTGTCGGGCTTTCCTTTGGTAAATAGTAAATTAGCAAGATTATTATGGGCATCTGCGTGGTCTGGATTTATTCGAAGCGTTTCTTCATAGTGAAAAAGAGCTGCTTTGCTTTGTCCTTTTTGATATTGTATGTTTCCCAACTGGTAATGAGAATCAGAATCTTTAGGGTTAATTCTGAGCGCTTCTTTATAATATAAAATAGCGTCATCTGTATTTCCGCTATCAAATAGCGCTGCTGCAAGGTTTTTAAGCGTTGCAGGGATGTTAGGTTTTATTTTTAAGGCAGCCTTATAATGAAAAATAGCCTCATGGGGTTTGCCGGCAGCAAAGAAAGCCGTTCCTAAATTGTTGTGAGCCACCAAATTATCATCTGTAACCTTAATAGCTTGTTTAAATAACTCAATACTGTTTTTCCAGTGAGCTGTCTGGAAATAACTGCTTATTGACATGACTGATAAAATTGTTACTGCCGATATAACAAGGATAGGCTTTCTATGACGCAATTTTTTCAGAAGATCTGGAATGCCCCACGTAACTATGATAAAAAGACCAGTTAAGGGAATATATGTATACCGATCAGCCATGGCTTGATCCCCAACTTGAACCATTCCGATGACAGGTGTTAGAGTAACTAAGAACCAAAATAATCCAAAAGCAATATAGGGGTACTGCTTTGTCTTACGCAAAGCAAAGAAGGAGACACATGCGATCAAAAAAGCAGCTCCATAAGCATGCCACAAAGATAAAGCAGCTCCTTGGTGAGGATAAAAAACCGAAAGGTGATGAGGCCATATTGTTTTTGCCATGTAGCTGATATAGGATATAAAAGCATTTGCTGCACGTGTTTTTAAAGAAAAGATTTCAAGAGATTTTAAAGCGATACTTTGCTGGGCCATAAAGGTTAAAACAGATGAAATTACTACTGGAACAAAAAGAGGAATTTTTTCCCAGATAATGCGTGAGATATTTGCAAGACGTCCAAGCGGCCAGAAATCCAGCAAGAGCAAAACAAACGGGAATGTAACCAGCATGGATTTTGCCATAAGCCCCAATGACAATAATATAACTACCAGAAAATATCTAAAGACATTTCTTTTTTTTACATAGCTGATATAAGCCAAAATTGTCAGCATTCCCAAAAAAGTACTTAAAACATCTTTTCGTTCCGCAATCCATGCTACTGATTCAACATGAAGTGGATGCAAAGCAAAAAGAGCTGCGACAAATGCGCTTTTCCAGAGCGCTCCGGTCATCTGTTGCAAAATAAAAAAAAGTAGAAGTGTGTTGGCTATGTGGAGCTGTAGATTGGTCCAATGGTGTCCCATTGGATTCAATCCATAAATCTCACAATCCAGCATATGGGAGAGCCAGGTAATTGGGTGCCAGTTAGACGCATGAAAAGTAGTGAAAGCCCATGCAATGCCTTTATAAGTTAAACCATCCTGAACCTTGGAGTTTTCGGTGACATATAAAGGGTCATCAAAGGCAACAAAATCAAAATGTATGATTTGCCAGTAGGTAAGGATGGTTGCTAACACTAAAAAAAAACAGATAAGCAGCTTTATTTGGTTATATTGAAGTTTGAAATAATTATCTTTCAATGTCGGACGGTTGTGCCTCAATATTTAATGATTTATTTATCAGTTGAAGATGTTCAATTGCTTCTGAATAGTTTGGGTTGATTTGAATAGCTTTTATAATAAATTTACTTGCTTCTTTCAATTTTCCCTGTTGCACCAATATTAATCCAATTTGATGGTATGCTTGCGCATATTCAGAATTAATTTTAATTACTTCTGCAAAATGAGCCACAGCTTCTCTATTTTTTTTCTGATTTAGTAATAAGCACCCCAAGTTATAATGCGCATCAGCATATTCAGGATCTTTTTTTATGGCTAATTCATAGTGAAAAATGGCTTTTTCAAGATTGCCCTGGGCAACCAGTGCGATTGCAAGATTATTATGTGTGATAGCGAGGTCGGGATCTATAGTGAGCGCTTTTGTATAATGATTTACTGCTTTTTCAAGCTTACCCTGGGCTGCCAGGACATTTGCAATATGATTGTGAATTCCTGCATGTTCGGGGTCGATTTTAAGCGCTTCTGAGTAATATGACAAAGCTTCTTCAAGCTTTCCAAGCTGAAACAAAGCTATCCCAAGATTATCAAGTGCGATTAAGTAATCAGGTTTAATTTCTAAAGCTTTCTTATAATAAAAAACAGCCTTTTCTGCTTTGCCATTACGCATTAGAGCTAATCCCAAATTATTGTAAGCCAGCCAGTTATAATTTGTTACTTTAGTGGCATTTTCAAAAACAGCAGCGCTATTTTTCCAATGTTTTATCTGAAAATAAGTGCGCGTTGAAAAGGCGGAAATGAGTATTATGGCAAATACAGCAAGGATAATCTTACTATAATGCCATTTTTTCAGAAGGTCTGAAATTCCCCATGTGGCGATGATAAAAAGCCCAATTAAAGGAATATATGTATATCGGTCTGCCATCCCCTGGGCGCCCACCTGCAAAAGACCGATGACCGGCACAAGGGTTCCAAGGTACCAAAACCATCCAACTGCCACATATTTATACTGATTTAACATACGTATCGCTAAAAAGGATAATCCTGCGATAAGCAAAACCGACCAAAAGGTATGCCATAAAGACAACATTCCAAATGGATGGGGATAAAATATTGCAAGTTTTTGGGGCCATATTGCTTTGACCATGTAGTTTGCATAGGAAACACAGGCATTGGCAATTCGAGTTTTAATTGACAGTGCTTCAAAAGTATATACAGCTCCAACCTTTTGTTGGGCAATAAAGGTCAGAACGGAGGATGCCGCAACTGGAACAAAAAGAGGAATTTTTTCCCAGATAAGGCGAGAGATATTTCCAAGACGTCCAAGCGGCCAGAAATCAAGCAAGAGTAAAACAAACGGGAATGTAACCAGCATGGGCTTTGCCATAAGTCCCATAGACAATAATATAAAAACAAGAAGATATCTGAGGATATTTCTTTTTTTTACATAGCTGATATAAGCCCAGATTGTCAGCATTCCCAAAAAAGTACTTAAAACATCTTTTCGTTCCGCAACCCATGCAACTGACTCCACATGAAGAGGATGCAAAGCAAAAAGAGCTGCGACAAAGGCGCTTTTCCAGAGCGCTCCGGTCATTTTTTGAAATATTAAGAAGAGAAGAAGTGTGTTGGCTATGTGAAGCTGTAAATTGGTCCAATGGTGTCCCATTGGGTTCAATCCATAAAGCTCGCAGTCAAGCATGTGTGACAGCCAGGTTAATGGATGCCAGTTCCCTGTATGGAAGGTTGTAAAAGCCCAGATAAAGCTCTCAAATGTTAAGCCCGCCTGGACCTGATGGTTTTCAGTTAAATATAGCTCATCATCATATCCAACAAAATCAAAATCTTTAACCTGCCAGTAAACAATTAGGGTCGATAGAATCAATATAAGCAAGATCAAAAACTTCTTTTGGTTTAGGATAAGAGTGTTAAATCTATACATGATAAAATTTGACGGCTATGTATATGTTTAATAAGGATAGTCTTTATTATCAAAATAAAAAAGGGGGGCTGATATGCCCCCCTTTTATTCTAAATTTTTAATTAATTCAATGAATATTGCTGCCCGAAACAGATTAGACTCCGGCCGGACTTACTGCACCATCAGTTGTAATAGTGTAAGTAGTGGTTCCTGCTGTGTGTGAAAAAGTCGGTGTACCGCCGACTGAATTTCCGGTTAAAGGAACGGTAAGTGTGCCGGTTATTGTGACTTGACTGTTGGCAGTAAAGCCTGCCGGAAGAGCAGCGCTGCTGTAAGAGCCCGCAACTCCGGTATCAGCTACTGCAGCCAGAGCTGCGGTGTAAAAATTGCTGGCCTCAGACTTGGCTGCTGAATTATTACCCTTAGTTCTATAGGCAATAAAGTTTGGTATTGCGATGGCTGCAAGTATGCCTATAATAGCAACAACAATCATGAGCTCAATCAGTGTAAAACCTTTTTCATTCCTTGCTTTCCTTTGTCTTAGTTTTCTAAGCATTTTAAACCTCCTTTTGTAATTTATAAGTTGTCCAATTTTGTTGCTCAGAGTAAGATTATTGAGTTCATTTATATATAATCTTACAATTTCCATATTTATCTTTTGCTTTTTTAGTGAGCAAAGAATGTGCCAAAAATATTATTTAATAAAATACTAAGAGGAGTAATCCATAATTATAAACAAATTCGTAGGGTTATAAATATTATATTTGTATAACATTATCTGTGAGGTAAAAGGAGTCTAAGATTTGCTAAAAAACAGATAATAATCGGTATGCAAAAATTGTATGGTTTTTACAAAAATTGTCACTTACTTATTTTTACTTTTCAATTTCAAGCTTTTCAATGCGGTATCTTAAAGACCTTAGGCTAAGGCCTAGCAGCCCTGCTGTTTTGTTTTTGTTGCCATTGCTGCAATCAAGCGCCTTTTCAATATATGCCCTCTCGATTTCTTCAAGGATGGCATCTAAAGAGACACCCTTTGGAACTTCATCCAGATCAAAGCGCTTGTCTTTTATTCCTTCAATCCATCTTCGTTTATGAATGGAAAGGGCAAGGCTTTCAGGCAGGATAATGTTTGTGTTTGAGAGGGCTACACTTCGTTCGATCAGGTTTTCAAGCTCACGGATATTT
>JAHIKR010000152.1 GCA_018897415.1 Pseudomonadota bacterium | reverse complement strand
T
Source organism: Pseudomonadota bacterium (assembly GCA_018897415.1). Lineage (GTDB taxonomy): Bacteria > Desulfobacterota > Desulfobacteria > Desulfobacterales > ETH-SRB1 > B13-G4. The sequence goes on along the minus strand of JAHIKR010000152.1, from coordinate 3,011 downwards.
GACGCTGGCACTTTAGTGAAGCTTTAGCGCTAATTGGGCAAAAGGGGACATTTTTCAAAGGTCTCTATTGGGGCGTCGTCAAGCGGTAAGACACAGGATTTTGGTTCCTGCATTCGGAGGTTCGAATCCTCCCGCCCCAGCCAGATCAACATAATATGAGACCTTTGAAAAATGTTCAATTTTGTTCGAGTTCAAGGATAACGAAAATTTTAACCGGAGGAATACATTGAGTATTTTGAGGATTAAAATTTGAGTCAGACGCAGAAATCTGGCAAAAGGGGACGTTTTGCAACGGTCTCAATATATATAATATTAATCTATTTTAACTTCTGAATGGAATTTTAAATGAACGGTTTTATAATTTTTTCAGGCAACTCAAATCCCAAGCTTGCACAAAAAATATGTAATTACCTTAATGTCCCTATGGGAGAAGCCAAGGTAAAAACATTTAGCGATGGTGAAATACAGATTGAAATCAATGAAAACGTAAGATCAAAAGACGTCTTTATTATCCAGTCAACCTGCTCGCCTGTTAACGACACCCTTGTTGAGTTGCTTCTCATGCTAGATGCTCTCAAGCGTTCCTCAGCAAGCAGGATAACGGCTGTAATCCCTTATTACGGCTATGCAAGACAAGATAAAAAAGTTGCGCCCCGCGTTCCTATCAGCGCCAAACTTGTGGCAGATCTGCTAACAGTTGCCGGTTCGAACAGGCTAATCACAATGGATTTACATGCAGGTCAAATCCAGGGCTTTTTCAATATTCCTGTGGACAATCTTTATGCTGCTCCAGCTATCCTGAATTATATAAAAACCAATTTTCAAGAAAATCTTGTAATAATTTCTCCAGACGCCGGAGGAGTCGAGAGAGCGAGAGCTTTTGCAAAGCGTCTGAATGCAGACTTGGCCATTGTTGATAAACGCAGGGAGGCGCCTAATAAAGCCAAAGCTATGGCTGTAATAGGCGATGTTAAAGGAAAGATTGCAATCATCCTTGATGATATGGTCGACACTGCAGGAACATTAACTGAAGCTACCTATGCCATTGTCGATAAAGGCGCAAAGGAAATACATGCATGTTGTGCACATCCCGTACTGTCCGGCGAATCAGTTGAACGGTTAGCCAATTCGCCTTTGAAAACCATAGTTGTGTCAGATACCATTCCTCTTAACAGTAAAGCTGCAGCATGTGATAAAATTAGAGTTCTGTCAGTTGCAGATCTTATTGGGGAAGCAATAATACGCAGCCATAAAGGGGATTCAGTGACATCACTTTTTGTATAAAAATATTAAAAGGTCATTAAGGGGGAAATTTTTTGGAATTAATTGAACTTAAAGCAAATATAAGAAATTCTGTAGGTAAAGGTCAAGCACGGGTTCTGCGCCGTGCAAAAAAGATACCGGCTGTTCTTTATGGTCCTGGGGCAGAACCCGTTCTGCTTTCAGTCGCCATAAGCGATCTTGAAAAAGCATTAAAAAAGACTACAGCCAGCCAGGCTCTTTTGAATCTAACTATCCACAACGGCGAAAACACCTCCAGAACCGCTATGATCAAGGAATTGCAGACCCATCCGGTTTCAAGAAACTATATACATGTTGATTTCTATGAAATATCAATGGATCGTAAGATCCTGGTCAAAGTTCCGGTGACAGTCAAAGGAAAAACACGAGGTGTGGAACTGGGTGGAATATTGCAGATAATCAGGCGTGAACTGGAAATACTTTGCCTGCCGACTGAAATTCCTGAGACAATAGAAATCGACGTCACAGATCTTGATATTGGAGATTCAATCCATGTTAAAGAAATTCCGTTCCAGGGTGATATTGAGGTTCCTGCGGATGTTAATTTCACTGTCATAACAATGCTCGCTCCGAAGACTGAAGAAGAAGTATCTGAAGAAGGTGAAGAAGAGGCCGAAGAGGCTGTCGCAGGAGAAGAACCACCTGAAGCCGAAAGCGAAGAATAGTTACCTGTAAACAAAGGATCGTATGCCTCAAAAGAAAGTATTCCTGGTAGTTGGTCTTGGCAATCCGGGTGATGCATATGCAAAGACGCGCCATAATGCAGGATTTATGGTGCTGGATGAGGTGGCAGAATCTTTTTCTATTCCAATTGAAAAAAAAAAGTTCGATGCATTATTCGGACGCGGATTAATTGAAGGATCTGAAGTTATCCTTGCAAAACCAATGGCTTTTATGAACCTGAGCGGCATTCCTGTTCAAAAAATTTTAAAATAATTCGAAATACCTTTTGAGGATATGCTTGTCATACATGACGACATAGACCTTGCTTTTGGAAGATTGCAAATTAAAGAAAATGGGGGACATGGAGGACACAAAGGTTTAAAATCGATAATCGAAACAGTGGGTAGCGATGACTTTGTCCGACTTCGCATTGGTATAGGGCGTTCTGAAGATAACATCGGTGTTACGAATTATGTTCTGGATCAATTTAATACAAATGAAAAAAAGGCTTTAGATAGAATAACCGAACGAGCCCGTGATGCAGTGGTTGTAACTACTTGCAAAGGCGCAAAAGAAGCTATGAACATATTTAATGACAAAAGATATTAATAAGTTCTTGCCTTTTAAATGTCGTCAACTGATTAACCCATTGAATTTATTAATTACTTTTGCATTAAATATTTATGGTAAAAGTTATTTTTTTACCTGCTGGATTCTATGAGGATTCTATAAGGATTGGTTCATTTATTTGCCAATCCTTTTTTGTTGATTATAGGGCTTATTGATGATATAAAATAAAACTTATAATATTCTATATAAAAAGTTAATAACTAATGGTCGACATAACGAACTGTTTAAATAGATAAAATCTTATCTCTTTTAGTAGCTGGTGTGTAGAATGGAAGCAAAAAAGTTAAAGGAAAAAACAGAAAATAACAAGCAACACAGAATTCGAGAATTTAAAGTAGGCGATCTTGCAGTCTATCCTGCCCATGGAGTTGGAAAGATAAAAGCTATTGAAAGTAGAGTTGTAAACGGCGAAAAAC
>JAHIKR010000151.1 GCA_018897415.1 Pseudomonadota bacterium | reverse complement strand
TATTGGCAGGCCAGACGCTCCGGATTCTGAAATTATGGCATATGCCAGATCCAACGGATATGTCGTTTTCACGCATGATCTGGACTTTGGAGCCATACTTGCTGCCACGAAAGCGGATTGTCCAAGTGTAATTCAAATTCGCACCCAAGACGTAACTCCCGAACACCTCGGTCCACTTGTAGTTTCAGCGCTTCACCAGTTTGAGAAGCACCTCGAAGACGGTGCGATAGTCACTATTGATCAAAAAAAGTTGCGAGCCCGCATTCTTCCTTTACAAGTGTAATATAGAAAACAGGTGGCTCAAGGGTCAAAGGCAGATTTGACCCCTTTTTATAGCAAGCATATTATATATTGATTTGTTAACTCCTGATGAAGCCAAAACTCTGGGACAGGCAGCAAATAATGCTGTAACTTATGGCCTTGGGATGACAGTCGGGTTTCTCTTTAACGGCTATTTATATGAAAGCGTTGGTTCATTTAATTTGTTTATAATAAGCAGTCTTATTGCGCTGTCCGGAGGTGTGATTTTTAAATTAGATCAAAAATCCAACACAACTGCTATTCATGCAACAAATTGAAACGCTTTAATATTTGTGATATACAAACCCTATCTGCAACGCATTTGTTCGTTTGACTCAGGTGCATCTTGGCAAGATATCACAACTCCGCAATTCAAGGGAATAGCAACCGTATCTCGCAAGCATTTAATCCCGAAAAAGATAATAAATTGACTTGCATATTCACTTAATCTATATTGCTTTAGATTAATTTCGGTCTGTTTTTTGAACCTCAAACAGGAGGATCAGGTGACCCATCATAATATTACAAAAAAATAAAGCCCCATTTCTTCAGAAATATGAAGGATGGGGCTTTTTGCTTCACAGCCCTGGATCTGAACCGCAATAGAGAGCGAATACAAAAATAGCAAACTTCCTTGAACAGTTTTTTAAACCGGCATATTAAAGATTACGTATATTAATTGTTAGCCCCATGAAAGAAATTATGGAATTAATCGCAACCATCGGACAAACTATTGCAATAATCGCTGCATGTTGGGCAATTATATCAGGAATAGGTGCATGGAAACGTGAATTTATTGGTAAAAGGCGTATTGAGTTAGCGGAAGAGGTATTGGCTTCGTTTTTCGAGATAAAAGATTCTATTGCATTTATCAGGAATCCTTTTGCGACTAACGAGGAAGGCAAATCGCGAAAAAAAGGAGAGTATGAATTATCAGATGAAACAGAACTTTTAAATCGTGGTTATATAGTATATGAAAGATATGAGAAAAAAAAGGATGTCCTTATTAAATTTAACACATTAAAATATAAGGTTATGGCTGCATTTGGACCTGATACAGAAAAAATATTTATAGATTGTAATAAAACATTAAATAGCATTTTTATATCCGCCCGTATGTTGGCAACATACTATTGGAAAAGACAAGGCCGTGTCCCAATGGACGGAGATCAATTTCAAAAGCATCTGGACGAAATGCAAAAACACGAAGGAATCTTTTGGGATATGATGAATGAAACCGATGAAATACGAAACAAATTAGAATTAATACAAGAACAATTAGATAAATCAACAAAATCTTGTTTTGAAGAACCCATGAAAACATACTCTATATTTACCAAGAAATGGTTTACAAAGGGCTAACAAGTCGTTCAAGCTGACTCGGCCTGCCGGCCTCGCAGCTTAACTCCGTCGTTCGGCAAAATACAAGAAGGAACTAATCCATGACCTTCATACTAGTGGTCTTCTACTACGTTGTCGGTATTATCATGGCAGTTTTTTGGTCATGCGCTCTCGGCTTCCTACTTTGCGTTCCGATATGTCTATTTCGATTGTTTCGTCACCGCAGAAACATCCTTCTGGTGCTGATGTACTTTGCAGGTGCGGTTGCCTGTGCAGCGATCTTTTTTGGACTGGGATGCCTTACAGAGACGGTCGCTTACAGAACTGACCATGCTGCTTACTGGCTTCTGTTTGTCGGCATGGCATTCCCTGGGCTTTGGACCCTTACCTTTATACCCAAATATATCCGAATCGCGCTCCGCCAAACGTCTGGCGTCCGAAATCCTGGAGACGTTCAGTAAACTATTCCGTGCGGTCTGGACTCGCTTTGGGTGAACACGAGAACGAGAGGCCGAACAATTCACTCCAGCGGATGGCCTACAGCCACCGCTGATTTCAAGCGTTAGGCGTCGAAATAAATTGGAGAGAATTATGGAGAATGTTGCTGCTAAAGCTATTGCTATCGGTACCTTCGTATTTATCGGGTTTTTGATCAAGGTATTATCTAAGAAGCTCGACATAAACATCAAACATCCAATTCGTTTTTCGTTGCTCTCATGGTGTTTAGGTATAGGGATAGTTTATTTAGGATATATCTTATATGAAGAGAATGGCTTTTTTGAATCTTTTTTGAGCAATTCCTTGTTTGTAATCGGCGCTATTATTGGGATCATAGGTGCTTCAGTTGGCTTTTACACTATTTTTAATCCACCTCCCTCAAAAAAACCATTAAAAGCCACCAGAACTGAGATCTTCGTTGCCTCAACCACTGAACGGATCTTAAATAAATTTTTTGGGAATAAAAAATCATGAGAAATGCTAATCCCCGTCTAGCATCTGACACGCTTGAACTTGTAGGAAATGGAGGTAGTAAAATGAAAATATGGAAACTTTCTGTTCTCAATGGAGACTCCCACCACTGGAAGGCCAGTACTTATAAGGGAGAGGTATTTGTCAGAGCTATAAGTAAGCATTGTGCTCGCTTGCTATCAGGACTTGCTTTTCGTATAGCCACCGACCGAGAAACAGGTGAAACAATAGCGGTTAATCCATGGACGCAGAAAAACCTCGTCTCGTGTGATTCTATTGAAGATGAAAGGTATAAGTCCACAGGTGAGGAGGAAGCGTTATTCCCAAAATGAAGCTGAACTCGCCGAACAAGGCAAATGCACTCGGACGGCAAAATTGCCGTGTTTAAGTTTTTATACAAGATACATATAGTATAGTTAGAGTAGTTAGGGACGCCCTTTAGTTTTGCAGTTTACAGATTATCATTAATATGCTAACGGTTATCATGCCAAGAAAATCGAGGATAGATGCGCCTGGGGCGTTTCATCATATCATAGCACGCGGGATTGAGCGTTCTGATATCTTTAAGGATAACACTGATCGGAATAATTTTTTGAATCGGCTTGGTGGAATCATTA
>JAHIKR010000150.1 GCA_018897415.1 Pseudomonadota bacterium | reverse complement strand
TACGGTGATTACCGCTATAACGATTGACACATTGACTAAATTTTTTCTTTGGTAGAAAATCGATTGCCTGAGAGAAAATAGTTTGACCCTGGTTCATAGTGAGGCTCCTTTCGCATGTTTTTCTGCAAAAGAACCATAAAACCAAGCTTAGAGCAAATTCAAATCGATCCCTTTTAATTTTGTCAATATGTCATATAGTTTCAAACACTTAATTGATACTCTGAAAGTTTAAACCGGACAGTAGTGATATTTTTTATATTATTTATAGTTGGAAGGTTTCGAAAATAGGAATTAAGGGCTAACCCGAAGGGTGAACAAATCACAAAGAAATTTATTATAAATTCCACAAATAAAGTGTTGAACAGCTTAGCAGACAAAGATAGTTATAACTTTCAATAATACAATTATATTATGCAGTGTTTTATGAGTTGTTCATGAGAAATGCGGGCTAATTTCTTGACAATACATCTGTCAAAAGATATATGAGGCTTTTAGTAACCGGTCACGGCTTGAAACTTGAAATTGGAAAGTAGAAATTGGGGAGAGATTAAAATAGAAATTGGAAATTGGGAAGAACAGTACAAAAGCATGAAGGCCAAATTTCCAATTTCCAATTTCTATTTTCTAATTTCAATGTTCCGTGAACGCTTACGATTAAACAAATTTAAAAGGAGGGGTTAAATGAATCGTATTATTAAACTAATTATTGCTGCTAGTTGTATTTTTTCATTGATAATGTTTCCTGTGGCTTGTGGTGGTGGGGACGACACAGCGGAACATAAAGCTCCCGTTAAAAAGGCAGAGGCAAAGCCTGAAGTAAAGCATGAAGCAACGTCTGTGGCAGAGAAAAAAGCAAAACCAAGCCCTGACGAAGCTATTGCAATGCTCAAGGCAGGTAACGCCAGATTTGTTGATGGAATATCCAATCATCCTAATATCAATCGTGCACGCCTCGTTCAGGCTGGAAAAGAAAATCAGGGAGATCATGCTTATGCTACGGTTATTAGCTGTTCAGACTCACGTGTTCCAGTTGAATTGCTCTTTGACGCAGGCGTAATGGATATTTTTGTTATCAGAGTTGCAGGTAATGTCTGTGATACAGACGAGATTGGATCTATAGAATATGGTTTGTGCCATGTTAACACTCCTGTGTTAGTTGTTCTTGGACATACCCAGTGCGGAGCCGTTACTGCCGTTACTCATGCTGTTCATGGGACAGGACATGCTCTGGAACGAAATATTCCGCCTCTGGTTGACAACATAGAGCCCGCTGTGCGCCTTGCCATGTCTAAACATCCGGATGTGCACGGAAATGACATTGTTCCACATGCTATTGAAGAAAATGTATGGCAGGGTATTGAAGACCTCTTCATGGCAAGCCCTGCAAGCAGGGAGATTGTAACGAGCGGAAAAGCAAAAGTGGTTGGTGCTATTTATGATGTAGGCACAGGTATTGTTAATTGGCTGCCGGAAAGCAAAACAACGGATATCCTTGAAAATGTTGAGGCAAATCCTGATCGAGCTATGGACGCTATGGCCGGCGGTGGACATGCTGAAGAAGCAGCTGGCGGTGGTCATTAAAGACTGCGTTGCATGATTTAAATAGAGAACAATAAAAACGCTATATAAGGCAGGGTCAGCAATGACCCTGCCTTTTTTATTATGGCGGCTCCCTTATTTTTAAATAAATTATACGGTTATCTGATTCTCTGTTTAACATCCAAATTTTTGAATATACAGTTAGAAAAACCGTTTTTGTATTCTTTTTGTAATATTGCAGTGCAATTTTACAAAATAGTTGTATATTTGCATTATGAGAAAAATTCACGTAAAACGATCGATGAGCAGCTCTGACCGTATCCATGTGGACAGGATGATTGGTATTTACATGGGCAAAAGAGCATATCATTTTGACGGCATAGACGTTTTGCCCCTGAAGGATTTCCTGGAACGGCTGCATAAGGGTGATATTTTCTGAAAAATTTTCTGGAAATGCAGAAATCAGGTTATTGCATCAACGGGAAAGTCAATGAAATTTTGAAACGCTTTAATAATTGTGATATGCAAATCTTATCTGCATTAGAATCGTCTGATCTTTGGTTGCCCTGTTGGCAAGTAATCGACATCACGAGAACTGGCAAAAATGAGAGAAACAGCTCACTTTTTCGATTTCAATATTCGGAGTTGGCGAGCTACAACGAATTGCAAACTATACAAAAAGGTGCACACGTGATGCGTGTCTTCGTTCCATGATATTGCGCATTTTTCCCACTAATCATTGTTATATATTAAAAAAGGAAATATACGATGCAAATTGAGTGGAAAGTCGATTCTAATGACATACGAAAAATAAAGGACTTTATTGACCAGCTAAAAAACAATCCGTTTGTGCAGGATCGTGAGAAGAGAAACTTAGGAGGTAACTGTTTCGAAATTACCAAAGAAAATGTATGGAGAGTGCTCGTCGGATGTCTTCTAACAACACAACAGCGATCAGGCCCGGAAAGTAATGTTTCCAGATTATTACAAACAAATCCATTTCTACTTTCTTATGAAACTTGCCGAAGTGAACATGACGTAGAGGGATTTAGCCTTAAAACACTTTCTGATTTTGGTGGAATTAGAAGAACAAATAGTATAGCTAAGGAAATAAATGCGAATTTATCACGTCTTGAAAAAGGGCTATGGACTGATTTGCTCACCAGATTAAAACAGCTTGATAAGAATACATCACCAGATTTAGAGAGAGAAGCGGCAGATTTTATTGATAATCGCTTACAGGGATTTGGCCCTAAACAGTCTCGAAACTTTTTACAGTGGTTAGGCTTGACACGTTACGAAATACCGATTGATAGCAGGATTACTAAATGGTTAAATAAATTTGGCTTTCCCCTTGTTTTAAGTGCCGGAGCATTAGGGGATAAGAATTATTATCAGTTTGTATCTGATGGTATACAACAACTTTGCTCTGCAAGCGATATTTATCCTTGTATATTGGATGCTGCAATATTTGCTAGTTTTGATGGTGATAGTTGGACAACCGATAATGTTGGATATTAAAAAATGTATAACCATTGTGTGCACATGAACAAGAGCCATAGGATGCTTTTTAGCTTGCATTGTTTATAGGCTTGCAAATTAGCTTTTGAGCATAGATTGTGATTCAGTGGCACTCGTCAGTAAAGCATACTTTAGCAATAATTAAGGAAGATCGTTGGACTCATTTGAATCAATTGTAAGAACGATTTTTGAGAGCAAGGGGTATTGGGTAAAAACCAGTTTCAAAGTCGATCTTACCAAAGAAGAAAAACGAAAAATAGGTCGTCCTTCATCACCGAGGTGGGAATTAGATGTTGTCGCTTATAAAGGTGGCAGTAAAGAAATATTAGTAATTGAGTGTAAATCCTATCTTGATAGCCCAGGTGTCAAAGCTGATGGACTGAAAAATGGGAAATGGAAAGAAAGGTATAAGCTTTTCAATGAAGAAACACTTCGTGACGTTGTATTTAATCGTCTGCTAACTCAATTGGTCGAGTCGGGATCATGCTCAGAGGATACAACTGTAAAACTTTGTCTGGCGTCCGGTAAAGTTGCATCTAAGGCAGATAGAGAGGAACTGTCAGAATACTTTAATACCAAAGGGTGGAATTTCTTTTCAGATGAATGGATTAAAAACGAACTAATCAACTTATCAAATTCAGGCTACGAAAATGAAGTGGCAACAGTAACAACAAAGATATTAACAAGAGAAAATGGCTAATCACTTCGCTCTGACATCAGAAACGGGCAATCGAAGCTTTAGCGGCTTCAGGGATAACTCGCTTTAGCAAAGATAGAGTCTTCTGGTGCCGGTGAGTTCAGATGTTAAAGATAGCTGCTATTCACGACAACAATTTAATAACCCAAAAATTAAAGGTTTCCAGTAGATATATTCAATAGAATTGTTCGATCTTGGCGCTACGGGTTACACCTGGCGTTAGGCCATGAAAAATGGGAGGGTGTGAATAGCTCCTTTCTTAATTTCCCAGTATTTCTATCTGAGAGTATGAGGATCGCAATATGGCAAAATATCATAGTCATATTATCCGGTTATTTGTAATTCCATATGTAGTACTATTCCCTTTATGCCTTATTTCCTATGCTGGGGATTATAATGAACCTGACAAGTTTAATGGCATTAAGTGGGGGACAAGCATTGATGAGCTAAAAGACATGGTCCTTTACCAGAGAGAAGATGATAAAATTGTCTGTCTTGGGAAATACGATACAATGAAATTTGGAGGGGCAGATGTTATAAGGAAGGCCTACATATTCACGAGAAATAAATTCTCTAGTGTAGTGATTATGTTTAAAAATGATAAAAATGCGGATAACATTCGTAAATTCCTTTATGACACTCATGGTTATGTCTTTTCAGATAAAGTAGACCCCGTCCACCAAATTCATTGGATCGGCAATAATGTTAATATAACTTTCACTTACAACAAAATTTCAAAAGATGGTGATGTGGTTTATATTCATCAAGAAGAGGATTTAAGAACTCAATTCTTCAGACTTCTTGGAATGATGGATTTTATTAAAGCTGAAATCATCCTAAATGAGACACTAAATAAAACTCCTAATGACGTATCGGCTATAGATTTATTAGGGAACCTTCATTTTGCAAAAGGAGATATCAATTTGGCTTTGGAAACATATAAGAGGGCTATTTCTATTGATCCCAAATATGCTCATACCTATTTTGACAGGGGTTCTCTTTATCTTAATTTAGAAGATTATAGTAAAGCACTAAGGGATCTTCGTAAAGCTGTGCAATTAGAGCCCGGATATGCAGAATTTAGAATGGCGTTGGGAGCGGCATTATTCAACCTTAATAAACCAAATGAAGCCAAAAAGCAACTTATGAAAGCAGTTCAACTTGATCCATTATCGACTACGGCAAGATTTTATCTTGGCTCAACGTATTTGAAACTTGGTGAGGAGAATCTGGCAATCCAGCAACATAGGTGGATACTGAAAAACGATCCAGAGAGTTTTGAAGCGCAACAAATAAGGTCTCTTTTGAAGGCATTGCCACAATAATAACTTCAATTATCTGATACGAGAAAATCCGATTGGATTTAAGAAAATAAAACGGCAGCTAACAAAAAGATGCTCTTGAATGCTCAACCGCAAGACCCTTTTTGACTTTTATTAGTTTGAGATTTACAAACGACAAATTAACATATTAATACACTACAGGTTGAGCATTAGAGATCTAATCGTTAGATTTCCATATCAACTCATCAAGCGAGGTGATCAAAGAATGCTGGCTGATGGGAATCCCCTGTACAGGAGAAGAGGCCTGTGACCTTGGTCTTGACCTGTGTGACACATAATCACGCCATTCAAGTATCCGATAGGCGCCTAGTGGATTTGAGTACAGGTACACCTGTACCAGTCGAAGATGATCAAAATAAGGCAGTTCTTTTTGGCAGCATTATGACCTTTGGCTATACCGGCCTTGCCAAGATTGAAAACAAGAAAACTGACATTTGGCTTACAGAGGTGCTTTCTGATCCAGCACACCGGTCTCTTAAAGACGCTATTGAGGCTGTGCGTGATAGGGCGACGTGCTATTTTAGGAGTATTCGGAGGCCTAGAGGCTGGCAACAAAGCAGGTTCCAGATTGCAAAGCGACATGCATTTGTAGGAGCTGGATGGATCAAGCAATCAGCAGGGGCAACTCTCAGTCCTACAGTGATCCTCATTTCTAATTACCAGGCTGGAAACAAACATGGGCACCTCTTGGCTGAAGCAAACAATGAGTTTGAGATATGGTTATCTCCAGAACTCAAAAAGTCAGACAAATGTTTCTTTTTGCTCACAGGTCAACAGCCAGTATCTGCTGAAGACAAGATGTATGTTCGTGAATTGAATAGGAATTTGAAGCGGTGTGCATCGAAGGATGTCAGTCCTAAAACGATCCTCTCGCTGCTTTCAGTAATAATTAGAAGATTTGCTGCTCGTTACAAAACTGTAGGGAACAATCTCATGGCCGTCAGTTTGCCAAAAGCTACAGCAGAGAGAGGGAACCTATCTCTGGGTGAGAAGCAAGCAACCTTAATCGTTTCTTCACTACCAGTCAATGGAGCTCCCACTTTTTTGTATATACCGGCCGAGCAGAACAAGGGGATTGAGTATGGGCCGAATGTTGCTTTCCCAGGAGGCAATAGACTGACCGACTATAGGATTACAAAAGTTAGCCAGCAGATACATTCCAGTCCTATTAACCCTTTGAGAGAAGCAGTAAGCGCAGGATTTATCATTGTTCTATCGGAATGGACTGGAACTGGCACATGGTTTGACAAACGACGTGCTGTCATTACTGACCATTATCAACTCAGTGGGTTCGTGGATGTTACAGGTGCTCCATCTTGGCCACGGGAAGAGCCATGTCCTCACTATGGCAACGTAGTAGCGGTGAAGGGTGAGCCAGAGATAATCAACAAATTAGAAAAAGATCCCAATTATGTTGTCATTATGAGTAGCACATATGTGCCGCAAGAACTGCCTGACGACCCCTGGATAGATAAGCTCAAACGCTGGCTAATAGATCACGGCATGTCGACAGTGGAAATAGAAACGTTCATCAAAGAACTAAGAGCTCTTAACCGGCTCCAAATTGCGAAAAAGCTAATAGCTATAATGAAAGGACCAGCAATCAGCCAGCACTGATGCGTAGTGCTAAAGATATCTGCTATTTATCTCTGATTACACTGATTTTAAGAATAGTTTGATATAGTTTGATATATTTTTGATATCTTTAAGCTTGAGCTGTGGTTACTCGTGCTCGTGGCGATAGTAGCCATGGGAGGGAAAGTAGGGGACGTCCGTGACATTTTGACATTCCAGTGTACAGGGGCCGTGGGGACCGAGAAAGTTAATATTTCACGGACGTCCCCTACTGCTCTGCTACCGGACGTCCCCTACTGCTACTCGGACGTCCCCTACTGGCCTCCAACCTTAAAGGCTTTGGGAGTGAACATCTTCAGGGCTGCTGCCATTAAAGTAGTGAGAATGATGTCGGTAGAATGCCTTTGTGAGGCATAAAGTTCTCCGAGGCGCTATTTTTTATTTATCAAAGAGCAAAACGATGTAATTATTGACCTGCTTACAATATAATGGTCGTTAACATTATTAATACGCTTAAGTTCGGCAAATATCACGCCTGACTTTTTACGAGACCATCAGATATTGGTTAGTATCCAAAAAGACATAATAAAATAAGTGTAAAAGCTTCGATTTTGTTGACATGTTGCTAAATTGGCAATATTAATTAATAAACAAGTTGAATGTTCTTTCTTTTTATTTGAATACAAATTATATGATAGGAAACTTATGGATATACCGACTAAAATAACACCATGTCCCATTGTCGAAGCAATTGTGGAATTAAGATTTGTTACAAACTTACCAGATGATGCTGTTTTTGGTGTAATCTATAATAAATTCCATAATGAATTTGAGGGACCAGAAAAATTACCAGTTTTGCAGTTGCCAGAGGCTATTAGGTCACAAGACCCGAACCTAATATACATGCCTTACTATAAATTGCATAAAAGTAATTACATAATGCAGGTAGGTCCTAAAGTGTTCTCTTTAGCAAATGTAAAAGAGTATGTAGGTTGGGATACGTTTTCAGATAAAATTAAGGATACGTTTGAAAAGTTATCAGGGTTGGGGATAGTAGATAGAATTGAAAGATTTGGTTTAAGATACATAAACTTTTTTGCTGATATAAATATCTATGAGAAATCTATGCTAAAAATACAACTTGAGAATAAAAATCTATTTAAAAACGAAAATAATTTAACAATTGTAATGAAGACAGGCGATTTTGCGTCTAAACTCATCCTGGTAAATAATGCTCAAGTGAAATTGCAGGCACCTGATAAGATAGCCAAGGGTTCGATAATTGATATAGATGTTTCATTAGAAAGAAAAATAAAATTTGAGCACATAAATGAGTTGATTGAAAATGCTCATAAGGAAGAAAAAAAGCTGTTTTTTAGTTTGTTGAATCCAGATTTTCTAAAAACTTTTGACCCAAAATATGGTGTGATTTAAATGTTTAGTACAGAAGTTTATTCAGCCGAAGATTCAACAACAACTGCAGTAATTAACTATATATGTTTAGGCAGATTGGTTAGGTATGCTCAATTTGCGAACAATAAGGTCAAGCCTGATTGCTATATCCCTTCTGAGTTCTATAAAAGTCACTCCTATACAATAGTATCCCAAGGGATGGCATTAGAAGATCAGATTGCTTCAATTGATAGTTTAGCCTCTTTTGAAGATATGATTGAAAAAATCCAAAAAAGGGTGCCAGAACAAAAAGAATTGTATAATGAAGGTTTAAAAAATAAAGTTTATGAATTATTTGAAAGTTTTTTATCATCTGAAGAAATTGAAAAAGCAAGAGAACTTTTCCAGCTTGCTGTCAAATTTTTTCCTGATGAAAAAAAATTCAGTGTCGCAAAAAATATTATCGCGCCTTCAAAAGTGGTTAGTTCTAATAAATCAGAAACAGAAGGTATTCAAGAGACTACACAGTTTTTAAAAAACTTGGGAAAAGAATTTGAAAAAAAGTGGATTGCAGTTTCAAATGGGAGACTATTAGGTGTTTCAAATTCCTATAGTAAGTTAGCTAAAACCTATAAAGGCAGAGATGTATTTATTATCAAAGTATTATAGGCGAGAAGAATATGCTTCGACATGATGATGGAACCATTTTTGCGTGTAGCCAGACCAGTTACATAGATAAAATTGGGGAACATCCTGAGAGCAGAATATATGTATCGGTTCAGTTTGATACCCTTCCTAAAACTTTCGCAGTTTTGGACACAGGTGCACCGTGGTGTATTTTAAATAAAGAACAAGCAATAGAATTGAACCCAAATTATAAAGATGAAGCTATAGATACAAAATGCTTAAACATTCGTGGTGAAAAGACAGGAGGAGTTTTGATTAGACTTCCTGTTAGAATATGCGCTGAACAAGGGGAGGATATCATTATTGAGGGGACAGTCTTCGTTCCGCAAGATGAACGCAACCTTCCTAACTTCATTGGATTAGACGGATTCCTCAGTAGAATTAAATTTGCAATCAACCCTCAGTCGAACATTTTTTACTTTGGACCTATCGCTCAATAATGTTTTATAATGTATTATACCTGTATTTTAATTGTGAGATGGTTGATATATTATGAAAATAAATAGCCGTTTAAAAATACAAATATATCAAACATATTTTAGGTTTTCCATACCTCTGAAAAACTTAGATATGCGATCCGTAACGCCTCTCGTATGACAATCTCGGAACTGAATCATGCGACTATTTGTCCTCGGCCAGTATCTTAAATGAAAAGTGCGGAATATCGTTTCTATTCTGCACTTTTTTATTTTCGTGGCGAACACAATATATTGGGGTGCACAGAAATACTCCAAAGTTGTGTTTACTGCTATCTCTGATTCTACTTACTCCAATAATATTTTGATGTCTTTTTGATATCTTTAAGGTTGAGCTGTGGGTGGGGCTGCTTACTGTTATTACTCATGCTCGTGGCGGTATAAACCATGGGGATGAGCGTGAACATGCTCGTGCAGATGAACTTCCTCGTCATAAAATATTTTCCCTTTATCCATTGTATAAATTGAATCCGTTATTTCGGAGAGCAAATCGAATTCATGTGATATGAGAATATAGGAGAGATCAAGCTCGGATAGAGCTTTTTTTATCTTTGTTTTTGTTTTTTCGTCAAGGCCTGTAGTCGGCTCATCAAGAAGCAGTATTTCAGGTTCCATGGCAAGGACTGTGGCCAGAGATACCAGCCTTTTTTCTCCACCGGATAGCTTGTAGGTAAACCTGTCCTCAAATCCTGATAGACCAAGAAAATCCAGAGTTTTACGTGCAATATCAATAGCCTCATCCTTTGATTTGCCTAGATTCAAAGGGCCGAAGGCAACGTCTTCCAGTACAGTTGGGCTGAAAAGCTGGTCGTCGGCATCCTGAAAAAGCAAGCCGATTTTCCGGCGCACATCAATGAAGTCTTTTTCTTCTTTTGCGGTTTTGCCGAAAATTTCAATCTTTCCAGACAGGGGTTTTAACAGGCCCATGATTATGTGGAAAAGAGTGGTTTTCCCGCAGCCATTGGGTCCCATAAGACCGATTTTTTCATTCTTTGAAAACTTCAGGTTAAGCCCGTTAAGGACAGTTGGGCCACCGTTATAGCTGAAAGATATATCTGTAAGGTTTATGATCAGATTATGGCTGTCCACTCCAGTATCCCCAGAATAATAAGAACCGCAAACATAAAAACAATAGAGATGGCGTCAATTTTTTTTAAAGAAAAATTTCTAATGGTGTAAAAATTACCCTTAAAACCTCGGCACAGCATGGCATTACGCACTCTCTGCATACGATCAAAGCTTTTTATCAAAAGCATGCCGACTATATAAGCAAATGTTCTGTACGTGTGCAAATTTGTTCCAGGCCTGAATCCTCTTATTTTTATGGCATTTATTAAGCGGATATATTCTTTATTCATGACATGAATATAGCGGTATGTGAAGAAAAAAAGATGCACCAGTTTTTTGGGCATCTTTAATTCAAGCATGGCATGTCCCAGTGTAAAGATTGCAGTTGAGGCTATAAGCGAGATTAACATAAGCATCATGGCATTAGATTTGATGCTTATTCGAAATGCATATATTAATCCTTCATGAGTTACTGCAAGCGGACCAATATTAAACAAATGTTTTCCTTCAATAGTAAAAGGAAGAAAAAACCAGAGGAAAATTATCATCATATTGACCGGCACAAGACGCCTGAAAATTTCCCTTGCCGGTATTCTGGCTGCCAGAACGATACAGCAGGAAATAGCAAGGGCTGAAAAAAGGACCGGCAAGCTGTTTGATACAGCTACAACAATGGAGAAAAAAAATACCTCAAGTATCTTAACCCTGGGATCAAGACGCTTAATTAGCGAATTGATGTTTGTTAATTCGTAACGGTTCATGGTTCACGGTTCACGGTTAACTTCTCACAACTGAACTTTTGGCTGATCTGTTTTTCTTCCTAATTTCTACTTTCCAATTTCAAGTTTCAAGCCGTGAACGGCTACCGTTATTTCTTTTTCTGCGGCTTGTAAAATACATGGCCACGCCCACGAGGCCAAAAATATAACCTATTCCACTTATTATTTCAGTCAGACTGGGGCCATCTTCGTATGAATCTGCCAGCATATTCATAATAGGTGTCAGTTTTTTGTCCAGGGATTCATCTATCAGCTTCTTTATTTCGTGTCTTGAAATTCCATAGGATTCGGAAGAAAGAGGTGGATTGCTGCCCGGAACATCTACCGGTGAATGAAAAGCTGCTTCATAAGAGTCTTTGACATCAGATTCAGTGGTGCTGCCTTTTGATACCGCCTCAGGATTGATTTCCTCGAGCGGTATTTTCCATTCTGCCATGTGGCCCATGGAAGCTTTTAGGACGACCTTAAGAGCGGTTTTCTTTGGTATTTTAAAAGAGAATTCACCTTTGTCATCGGTTTTTCCTTCCAGAAGCTTGTTCCCCTCCAGATCGAAAACAATTACAGGAGCTCCTTTAGTTTTTTTGCCCCTGCTGAACTTGCTCTGAGTATAAACCGTATCGCCTTCAACCCAGGCAAATATTGATACCTTGTGAGCAAATGCCGGTATGTCAGAAAAAATAAAAATACTCAGGAAGAAAAGATATACAAGCAGTCGTCTGCAATCAAACATATAAACCCCCCAGGGAAATGTCAAAGTCGGTGCTAAAGCTTTAATATTAGGAGTTTCTGGGGACTTCAAAATCCGAAATCCGAATATCGAAACTCGAAACAATATCTAATTTCGAATATCAAACGACCAAAACATTTCAGACAGTTATCCAATATCTGCGGGGCTCAGCACGTTTAGAATTTTGGATTTTGGTCATTCGTATTTGCCCGCCCTGGTGCTACGTGCTATCCTGCCCTGGTATGTACCGCACTTTACGGTTTAAGCCAGGGAATCAGTCTACTAATCTGTAGACACGGTCTGGGCCAGGGTTTCG
>JAHIKR010000149.1 GCA_018897415.1 Pseudomonadota bacterium | reverse complement strand
TCCTGCATTTTTCTTGAATCACCTATAATTATTTTGTGGAACGTTTTCATATTTTCCTAATTCTCATTGATTATTACCTTCTACTATAATAGACGCATAACCTTACAAAATCAAACACTATTTTTTCCTATTGGATTTTTTCAACCAAAACCTTCTCTATAACTCAACGCACTCACCAAAGTAAGCGGGTTAAGATCCTTAATTCCCTTTGAACGTCGCAAAAGTCCGAAAAATCCCATCTATTTTGTGCTTGATCCCCTAACCCAACGTCGCAAAAGTGTTACTTTTGCGATCCGATTTGGGCTGATATAGGCACTGGGGAAGTGAAGAGCAACCGAAGGGAGACAAAAAGTTATAGGTTATAATTTATCTTTTATAGTTTTTAAAGTAAGTAAATATTCAAAAGAACTTGCCTTGGTTTGTGTTTCTTTGCGAATCTCCTTTCCTAATACAAAGAAACCTCTGTTGACTGGATTCTTAGAACCAATTGCAAAAAAACCAAAATGTCTACTTTCTACTATTCTAAATCCACTCCTTTGAAAAATTTCTTCCCAATCTTCTATAGATTTATAATTGCCTGGAACCAGTGGCGCTCTACTTCTATTGATAAAATTATGATTAAACCAATCGATAAACTCTAAACACAAAAGGCGTTTTCCACTATCACGTAGTGCGAAAAAAAGATTCGATAATTCATTATCATCATATTCTGGCAAAATAAAAGAACTAAATGTATCTTCCAAAACAAAGACATATCCATCAGCACTAAGTACACGCTTAACTTCTTTCAGAAATTGTTCTGTATCAACTTCTATATGATGTAGAACAAAAGATAAGATGACGCTATTAGCCAAATCATCCTCTATTGGTATATTTAAAGGATTTTCCATTAGTCTAAAACTAACTCCTTTGGGCAATTCACGTTTCATCTGCTCTTCAAGATCACACCCTATAACTTTTTTAACATGTGGGTTATTTATTAAGATTTCTCTCCCTAAAACATTCCAACCACATCCTACATCTGCCACTATAGGTCCTTTTATAAATTTCCTAAACAATTCTTCTTTCGCAACTGCGGCTGGCACAGGTTTTGATAAATCTATAAATGCTTCTTTAAAATCTTCTTGCATTTTATTAATAACTGGGAAACGTCTAAATGCTTCAGTAATAAAATCTCCTTTACGATTATCAGGATTTTTCAAAAACTCTAAAAAATCTTTTATTTCTTCAACATTTTCATCCCTATTCAAATTTGGATATTTATTAATCCATTTCACAACTAAATCAAAACCTACTTTACTTTCTAAAACTTGAAAAATATCTTTCTGTTCATCTGTGGTTATCTCAGATAAGACTTTTCTTGCTCTTTCAGTTTCTTCTGTATTATTTATCTCATCGAACAGAGAGTTATTTCTTAATGCGGGGAGGGGGTAGGCACGGGGTAGGGGAACATTTAACAAAAAACAGATAGCCATACAAATAGGAATAATTTTGGAAAATAATGTTTTTCTAATCTTTATCATAATCCAGATAAAAAAATAGCCTTTGTTTTAGGCTAATTTTTTCTCATTAAGCCATATTTTTCTTATACAAGAAGTATATCACAAAACGCCGCTATTTCAAGGCACGTAAATGACTTATCCATGGTTGTTTTGCATCATTACTTTTCTCACCCCTCAAAACTCCACCTCCTGCTGCACCCTCAAAGCATCCTCCTGCGTCAACGTAGATAAATACCTCAGAGTCATCGCAGGACTATTATGCCCCAAATGATACTGCAGCGCCTTAGGGTTTCCGGTCTTACGTAAGCGTATAATCGCATCAGAGTGCCTGAGAAGGTGTGGAAATACCCGTTTTTCAATCCCAGCGGCCTTCCTTGCCTCATTCAGGATCTGCCAAGCCCTAGACCTATTTATATCAAAGAACCTCCCAGAGGGCTCAATCCTGGCCCTGTAGGCATAAGATTCGAGCTTCTCCCTTAAATTCACCGGCAAAGCCACCATCCTCAGCTTTTTCCCTTTCCCCACTATCTCCATAGCCGGCTTTCCCTCAAAATTCCGTAT